>CAYYRY010000001.1:0-211 GCA_964474245.1 uncultured Ruminococcus sp.
CACTATAACGTATTTGAAAATATCGCATATGGTTTGAGGGTAAGAAAAACACCTGAAAATGTAATCCGCGAAAAGGTTGAACGTATGCTGAAGCTCGTTGGACTTCAGGGCTTCGGGAAGCGCAATGTAACAAAGCTTTCCGGCGGTCAGCAGCAGAGAGTTGCCATTGCAAGGGCACTCGTTCTTGATCCCAAGGTGCTCCTTCTTGACG
>CAYYRY010000001.1:221-44679 GCA_964474245.1 uncultured Ruminococcus sp.
CATCTACGTAACCCACGATCAAGAGGAGGCTCTCTCCATGTCTGATACCGTGGTCGTTATGAATAAAGGTAAGATCCAGCAGATCGGTACTCCCATCGATATCTACAACGAGCCTAAGAATGCCTTTGTTGCCGACTTCATCGGTGAGAGTAACATCATCGACGGTGTCATGGACGATGACTATCAGGCAACGTTTGCAGGGTACACCTTCAAATGTCTCGACTCCGGCTTTGCCCCCGGAGAAGAGGTAGACGTAGTAGTGCGTCCCGAGGACGTTGATATCGTGTCTCCCGAACGCGGTATGGTACAGGGTGTCGTCACATCCGTAACCTTCCGCGGTGTGCATTTCGAGATCATCGTAGACGTCTGCGGCTTCAAATGGATGATCCAGACAACAGACGAGCATCACGAGGGCGACACAGTCGGCCTGTTCGTCGAGCCTGATGCCATCCATATCATGAAGAAGAGCGAATACTCAGGGCTTTACGGAGACTACAGCTCCTACAGCGATGAGCTCGATGCTCTCAGCGATCCCCACGACGGCGAAGAAGACGACGAGGAGGAGAGTGACGACGAATGAAAAAAAGATCCCTCGGACAAACGCTCGTTGCGTGTCCCTACTATCTGTGGGCAGTGATCTTCGTTGTCGTTCCCGTATTCGTAGTCATCTACTATGCATTCACGGATTCCTCCGGCAACTTCACCTTTGCCAATATCGGTGAGCTGAAAAATTACGCCGACGTATTCCTTCTCTCCATTGTTTATTCACTTATTGCAACGCTCATCACTCTTATTATTGCATATCCTTTCGCTTATGTCATAAGCAGAAAGCCCGCATCCACGCAGAGAGTCATGTATATGCTGGTCATGCTTCCCCAATGGATGAACCTGCTTATCCGTACATATTCGTGGATGAATATACTTGAAAAGAACGGTCTCCTCAATAACATTCTCGGCGTTATGGGAATGGATCCCCTCAAGATGGTCGGTACTCCCGGTGCAGTAATATTCGGTATGATATATAACTATCTGCCATATATGATCCTCCCCATATACACGGTAATGTCAAAGATCGATACCTCTCTCCTTGAAAGCGCAGAGGACCTTGGTTCAAACGCACTTTCAAAGCTCCGCCGTGTCATCCTGCCCCTAAGCATCCCCGGAGTTATCTCCGGCATCACCATGGTGTTCGTGCCCTCCGTATCCACCTTCTATATTTCTCAGAAGCTCGGCGGCGGAAAGATACTCCTTGTCGGTGACACCATTGAGAGACAGATACAGATGAACTATAACTACAACCTCGGAGCCGCCATGTCCCTTGTGCTCATGGTATTTATCCTCATAAGCATGGCTATCGTCAACCGCATAGGCGGTGACAATGAAGAGATCATTATGTGAGGAGGGTGATAGAATGAAAAAGCATTTGGGTAATATTTTCACCTCCCTCGTATACATACTTCTGTATGCCCCTCTTCTCGTGATGGTGTTCTTCTCATTCAATGAGTCAAAAAGCACCTCCGTATTTTCTGGTTTCTCCCTTCGTTGGTACCGCGAGCTGTTTTCCAGCAGTGATACTGTAACCGCACTGAAAAACACTCTCATCCTTGCAGTAGCCTCCGCTGTGATCGCAACGATCCTCGGCACAGCTGCCGCAGTAGGCATATGGAATCTGAAAAACCGCACTGCAAGAAGTACGGTCATGACAGTCACCAACATACCCATGATGAACCCCGAGATCGTAACCGGCGTATCAATGATGCTCCTCTTCGTTTTCGTGGGAAGACTCATCGGTGCCGCTGAATATCTCAGCTTCTGGACACTTCTCATAGCCCATATCACCTTCAACCTCCCATACGTCATCCTGAACGTCCTTCCAAAGCTCCGACAGACGGATAAGTATCTGTCCGAAGCCGCAATGGACCTCGGCAGCACTCCCCTGCAGGCATTCTTCAAGGTAGTAATGCCTCAGGCGTATTCCGGCATTGTTTCGGGATTTATCATGGCGTTCACCCTGTCCCTTGATGACTTCGTCATCAGCTATTACACAAACGGAGCAAATTTCCAGACACTCCCTCTGAAGATATTCGCAATGACGAAAAAGACCGTAAAGCCCGATATGTATGCACTTTCCAGTCTCATATTCGTGGTGGTCCTCCTCCTTCTCGTCCTTTCCAACCTCATCAGTGCCAAGGATGAAGCTGTAAACAACAAGAAAAAGAGAAAGTCCTCATCAAGCGTTCCCCGCAAGGTGGGTATCGTCATCTGTGCTGTCCTCCTCGTATCCCTCATTCCCCTCGGAATGTTTCTCGGCAAAGGTACAGCAGACAACGGCGAGCTACCCATTGAAGGAAACTACCATATAGATTCACAAACGGGACTTTCCAAATATGCAGGAACGACTATCAACGTATTTAACTGGGGAGAATATATCTCGGACGGTTCCGACGGTACACTGGATGTAAACGCCGAATTTGAGCGCATAACGGGTATAAAGGTCAACTATCAGAATTTCGACTCCAACGAGTCCATGTACGCAAAGCTGAAAAGCGGCGCAGTATCATACGACGTGGTTATCCCCTCGGATTACATGATCGAGAGACTCAAGAACGAAGGTATGCTGAGAGAACTTGATTTCTCCCTCATCGATAACTATGAGTACATCGACGAGAAGTACAAGAACCTGTACTTTGACGAAAACAACGAGTACACAGTTCCTTATAACGTAGGTATGATCGGTCTTATATATAATAAGGACATGGTAGAAGAGGAACCCGACAGCTGGAACGTCATGTGGGATGAGAGATACCGTGATAACATCCTCACCTTCAATAATCCCCGTGATGCCTTTGCCATAGCCCAGCTCCTCTTAGGCATTGACCTGAATACAACAGACGCCACAGAATGGCAGCGCGCCGCAGATAAGCTCAAAGAGCAGAACAAGCTCCTCCAGGGAAGAGTCATGGACGAGGTGTTCAATAAAATGCAGGGCGGAAACGCAGCCATCACTCCGTATTACGCAGGCGACTTCCTTACCATGAATGAGATAAACCCCTCCCTTTCTTTCGTATATCCCAAGGAAGGAACAAACATCTTCGTTGACTCTATGTGTGTCCCCACCTCCTGCAGAAACTACGAAGCGGCAATGCTGTATATCAATTTCATGCTTGAGCCTGAGATCGCTCTTGCAAATGCAGAGTATATCTGCTATGCGTCCCCCAATACCTCAGTTATCGAGAACGAGGACTATTGCTTCTATGGGAACGAGATACTCTACCCCGCAGAAGAAGATATGCCCGAGGTACAATATTACCACGACATGGACGATGAGACCCGTAAACTTTACAACGCATTATGGGAAGACGTAGTCAATGACTGACGTCTTAAGCATCTCAACTTAAGAACACATCTGACCTGACGGGGAGAAGCTTTGCTGAGTTTCTCCCCACAATGGCGAATATTTATTTTCTATACCGTAACAAATCAAAAGACAAGGCATGGTCATTATCAATGGAAAGAGATTTTCTTACCGAGCTTGAAACATCGCTCGGCAATATGTCAAAAAGGCAGAGAGCTATTGCCGACTATATCCTTGAAAAAGGCGCCATGGCAGCTCATGAAACAGCCGCTGCTCTTGCCGCTGACACAGGCGTATCCGAATCCACCGTGGTACGTTTTGCCGTTTTCATGGGATATGACGGTTATCCAATGATGCAGAAGGCACTTCGTTCCTCCCTCCGGAAGAGAATGACCACAGTCGAGCGTATAGACGACGTAAATCTCCGCGTAAAAGAGGAAATGATACTTGACGGAGTCCTCGACGGAGACGCTGAGATGATACTGTCAGCCAAGCAGGAGATAGACCGCGAAGCCTTCGTAAGATGCGTGGATATGCTGATAGGCGCCAAAAAGGTGTACATCGTCGGTATGCGCTCATCATCCGTACTTGCCCAGTTCATGAACTACTACCTCCGACTTCTCCTCGACAACGTCACCCTCGTATGTCCCTCGGGAGGCGGAGAGGTGTTTGAATATCTGGTAAATCTCTCATCCGACGACGTGGTATTCGCCATATCTTACCCAAGATATTCTTCGGGAACCATTCGTGCCGCAGAGTTTGCAAAGAGAAGAGGGGCCGGAGTAATCGTACTTACAGACAGCGAAAGCTCCCCCATAGCCTCCATGGCAGACTCCGTGCTGGCTGCAAAAAGCGAGATGGTCTCATTCGTTGACTCTCTTGTTGCCCCTATGAGCATAATCAATGCCATAATCGCCTATATAGGCAAGAAACGCCCCGAGATCGCTGACAAGTTCCGCCTTCTTGAGGACGTGTGGAACGAATATAAAGTATACTCAAAATAACTGACGAAAGGAGCGCACACCATTGCTTGACGTATGTCTGATGGGCTGCGGCGGCAGTATACCAAAACCCGATCGCTGGCTCACCTCTGCACTCATGCGCTACGGCGGAGAGACCCTCATAATAGATTGCGGCGAAGGAACCCAGCTTGCTATGAAGGAAGCAGGATTCGTGGCAGGTAAGATAGCTCTCATACTCTTGACTCATTTTCACGCAGATCACGTAAGCGGTCTTCCCGGTATGCTTCTTTCCATGGCTAACGAAGGACGAACCGATCCCGTGACCATAGCAGGTCCCAAAGGTACCGCCCGCATAGTATCCTCCCTTTGCGTGATAGCTCAGGGACTTCCATTCAGTATAGTGATCTACGAATTTCCAAACAGCGGCGGAGAGCTTCCGTACGAATACCTCCCCGTAAATTCCAACGCAGGTGACCCCATGCACGTCACCGCATATCCCGCCCGCCATTCAATGCCCTGTCTCGGCTACAGAGTCTCCATTCCCAGAAGGGGTAAATTCGACCCCGTCCGTGCAAAGGAGGCATCCATCCCCGTAAAGCTGTGGGGCAGACTCCAAAAGGGCGAGACCGTGGAAGAAAACGGAGTCACCTACACCCCCGACATGGTAATGGGTGCTGAACGTCGTGGCCTTGACGTAAGCTACGTCACTGACACACGTCCCACCGACGAGATCATCGAAGCCGTAAGAGGCAGTGACCTTTTGATATGCGAGGGTATGTTCGGCGACGATAAGCTCGAAAGGGCGAGAAAATCCCGCCACATGACGGCGTCAGAGGCGGCAACCATCGCAAAACGCGCAGAGGTCGGCGAGCTGTGGCTCACTCATTACAGCCCATCAATGCCCGATCCTGCGGAAAGCACCAAAGAAGCACGAAGAATCTTCCCCGCTACCCAAGCAGGATTTGACGGAAAGCATGTGCTCCTCCGTTTCCCGGACTGACGGGAGGCTTGTAATGGACTACAGATTTGACATACCTGACGAGAGCTGTGTGATCATCACTGCCGACGATAGTAATATCGGTAAGCGTGCCGATCAGGCGGCAGCCGCGGCGTGTGAGGGAGCCGGTCTTCCCATTACCCGTTCCGCCGTACAAAAGCTGACAGATGCAGGTGCACTCACCAAAGACGGTGTCCCCGTCACAAAAAAATATAAACTTGCCGTGGGAGATACCCTCGTTTTGACTCTCCCCGAGCCTGAACCTCTTGATGTAAAAGCGGAAAACATTCCTCTCGACGTTGTCTACGAGGACAGCGACATAATCGTAGTAAACAAGCCTCAGGGAATGGTCGTACATCCCGCCCCGGGGCACACAGACGGTACCCTTGTATCAGCTCTACTTTACCATTGCGGCACATCCCTGTCAGGCATCGGAGGCGTAATGCGCCCCGGAATCGTACACCGAATAGACAAAGATACCTCAGGTCTCATATGCATCGCCAAAAACGACGGTGCACATCTGTCTCTGTCCGCGCAGCTTAAGGATCACTCCATGCGCCGTACCTACGAAGCCATCTGCATCGGCAGACTCCCAGAACGGAAAGGCAGAGTGGATGCTCCCCTCGGAAGAAGCAAAAGCGACCGCAAAAAAATGGCTGTCCGTGCAGACGGAAAGCCGGCAGCTACAAATTATGAGGTACTTGCCGAATATACTCCCAGGGAGGGAGGTGCTCTGACGCACCTGCGCCTCGTACTTGAAACGGGACGGACTCATCAGATAAGAGTTCATATGGCTCACATAGGTCATCCCCTGCTCGGTGACTTTGTTTACGGCGGTGGTGGAAGTCATTTTGAGAAGCATCATCCATCCCTCCTCGCGGGGCAATGTCTCCATGCAGAACGTCTGGAACTGACCCACCCGACAAGCGGGAATGTGATGAAATTTACCGCTCCTAAGCCTGACACCTTCCAAAGAATACTGTCTCTTCTCAATGAGTGACGTATATCTTGCGTGTTTTTTCAAAAAACTCTCACAAAAAAGTGAAAAAAACATTTTTGCTATTGCATTTGTAATTTATTTATGATACAATAGTAAAGCTCAATTTGTAGTTTTGCTCGCCATGCTTCCAGAATGGCAAGTAAAACAAAAATAAAATTATAACAATTTAAATGATCGGGATATTGAGAAATGTGGACGCAACCCCATCTCCGTCCCTGATCGGAATGGAGATTTATCATGGCAGTAGAAATGATCGTAATCAGCATCATACTTCTCGTAGCGGCTGTATTCCTTACCATTGCTATTCTTCTTCAGCACGGTAAGAGCCACAACCTTTCCGGTACTATCGCAGGCGCATCTGAAACATTCTTCGGTAAGAGCAAGGCAACAACTATCGACCGTAAGCTCTCTACTCTCACAACAGTAGTGGCTATCGTGTTCGTAGTACTTGTTCTCGTAGCATTCCTCATCCAGGGAACCGATACCACAAGCACATCCGGCTCCACCACATCCGGCACAACAGCTGAGACCACCGCTGATACTGCAGACACAACTGCAGACACCGGTTCTGATACAACTGCTCCTGCTGATACAACTGCTCCCGTTGAGAGTGAAGCTGATACAACTGCTGAGTAATCAAGTAAAATAGTCAAAACCTGCCTCATGGCAGGTTTTTCTATTTGTCTTGACTCTATAAATCTCACATAAAGCAATAACCGTCACATACGGATCATTTCTTCACGAGGTACTTTCTCATATCCAGCGCACAGGCAACAAGTATAATAAGTCCCTTGATAACGTACTGCATATTGGAATCTATTCTAAGGAACGTAAGTCCCACGAAAATGATCCTCAGAAGCACGACGCCCGTGATCACTCCGCGTATCTTGCCGATACCGCCAACGAAGGACACTCCGCCGATAACGCACGCCGCGATGGCGTCAAGTTCATAGTTAAGACCCGTAGAGGCACTGTTTGAGCCTATTCTCGCAGCCTCGATAAATCCGGTAATACCGTACATGATACCGGCTAACATAAACACAAGTATTACAGTAGCACTCGTGTTTACTCCCGAAACCCGCGCCGCCTCCTCATTGGAGCCCACTGCAAACATATTCTTCCCGAAGGTGGTCTTGTTCCATATGACCCACATTACCACCACAACCACTGCTGAATATAAAACGTAGTTGGGCAGAGCCACGTCACCGAATCTTATAAGGCTTCCCGTAATGAATCGTGTATACCCTTCGTCAAGTCCGGATATGGACTGACCGTTATTGTCTCCATTCATAAGGTACATGAGCAGGATACCGTATGTTATGAGCTGAGTTGCAAGGGTCACGATAAAAGGATGAAGATGAAACTTCGCCGTACAGAAGCCGTTGATGAGACCTATGACGCCGCCTATACCTACGGTTATCAGAAAGACTAACCATATGGGCATGGTCTCAAGTGCGGGGAACATCTTCCCGGCATATCCCGTCATCTGTAAAAGAGATGCAGATACACACGCCGTAAGTCCTACAACACGTCCCGCAGACAGGTCGGTTCCCGCAAGGATTATACACCCCGCAATACCGAGAGCAATGGGAAGATTGGCTGCAGACAGGGATATAATATTCACTATGGACGGAAGAGACAGGAACATCGGGTTGAATATCTGTATCAGAATGATCGCCGCAATGAGGAATATATACAGCGAATTGTCGATGAGCATCTCCCGTCTGTACCTCTTTTTGTCCTCTCCGGACATTTCCCTGTATGCGTTTATCTTTGATAAAACAGATTTAGATTTTTCCATAAGCACTCCATAATTATTTATTGTAAAGCATCACGCAAAGCGGGCGGCGAGAGCCATTATCTCCTCCTGGGTCGTATCCTTTGCATTAACCTCCCCGGCAAGTCTGCCACCCGACATGACCAGTATCCTGTCGCATACGCCAAGCAGCTCAGGCATCTCGCTTGATACCATTATAACAGCCCTACCTCGGTTGGCAAGCTGAAGTATAAGGGAATATATCTCATATTTTGCACCAACGTCAATACCTCGGGTCGGCTCATCAAGAAGGAGTACCTTGGGATCTGTCAGAAGCCACCTGCCGAGGATAACCTTCTGCTGATTACCTCCCGACAGAGACCGGATCTTCGTCCGCTGTGACGGAGTCTTTATTTTCATCGCCCCTATCATCCGTTCCGTCTCTTTCCTCATACTTCCGTCGCTGAGAAACACACCTCCCACAAGATAATTTCTCAGACTCGATATGACAGTGTTTTCCGTTATATCAAGTATACCGAAAATTCCGTCTCTCCGCCTTTCCTCGGTGATAAGCGCAAAGCCGTTTCGTATGGACTCCATGGGATTACGGTTTCTGACAGCCTTTCCGCCTATAATAATTTCTCCCGAGCGCTTTTCAGCAATGCCGAAGATAGTCTCAAGAACCTCCGTACGCCCCGCACCGCCGAGTCCCGCTACACCTACTATCTCCCCTTCTCTGACATCAAAGCTCACGTCACGTACTCTGCTGTGTTCGCCCGTAAGCCCCCTCACCTCCAGCAGTACCTTTCCCGGTCGGTTGGTCTTCTCGGGAAATCTCTCCTTCAGCTCACGCCCAACCATCAGTCTGATGATCTTATCCATGGACATATTTTCCGTCAGATCCGTTTCAATATGCCGTCCGTCACGCATGACGGTAACATCGTCGGATATCCGACGTATCTCCTCCATCTTGTGGGATATATAGATGATACCGCAGCCGCGTTCCTTCAGCATTTCAATAATACCGAACAGCCTTTCAGTTTCCTCGTCGGTCAAGGACGACGTAGGTTCGTCAAGTACTATTACCTTCGCCCCGTATGACACAGCCTTGGCTATTTCAACCATTTGCCTTGTGCTGACGGACAGACGACTCATCACGGTCTTCGGATCAACCGACAATCCAAGCTCGTCAAATATCTCCTTCGTTTTGCGGTACATCTCCCTCTCCGACGTAAATACGCCTAGCTTAACTGGATATCTGCCCAGCCAGATGTTGTCCATTACGTTTCGCTTCAACGCCTGATTAAGCTCCTGATGCACCATGGCGACACCGTGCTCCAATGCATCTCTCGGATTTTTGAAATCAGATGGCACCCCGTCAAGAAAAACCTCCCCTGAATCCTTCTCGTAAATGCCGAACAGACATTTCATGAGAGTTGACTTCCCCGCACCGTTCTCCCCCATCAGTGCATGGACGGTCCCCCGCCGCACCCGAAGAGAAACCCCGTCAAGGGCACGTACTCCGGGAAAAGTCTTGGTTATCCCCTTCATTTCAAGTAATACATCGGACATATTAATTACCGTCCCTTCCGCATATTCAAGCTTCCGCCGTATTAAGACGGAAGCTTGCCCCCTCTGCTTATTCCTCGCCGAAATAAGCGGAATAATTGATCCTTACCTTGGCAACGTCGCTGTCGATGGTGTAATCACCTAAAGCCTCCGTCAGGTCTTTACCCTCAAGTCCTGAATTCACCGCCGCAGTCAATGCCTTCGCCATACCGTCCGCATCCTGTCTGACGGTACCTGTCATTCTTCCCGATTTAATGAGAGACTTTGCCGAATCCGTGGCGTCAACTCCGAAAACAGGCACGGTAATACCGCCGTCTCCCGTATTGTAACCTGCCGCCGTAAGAGCTGTAATTGCTCCTTCAGCCATGTTGTCGTTGTTACATATGACAAGCTCCACCATATTATTCGTCGCCTTGTTGTAGGACGTGAGAATAGTCGTCATATACTCGTTTGACGCCTGCGCGGACCATTTACCGTCACGGTCAAGGAGATATTTGTCTCCGTTTGAACTGTCGTAGAACTTAAGGGGTGCATATCCCGCCGCCTCAAGCTTCTTATCCGCGTTTTCAACGGAATACCTCGTGCGGTAGATAGCCTCGTTGTTTCCCTTCTCTCCCATAAACATAACGTAGGATATCTCCCCGTCATCGTTAAGGTCCACCTTATCGAAGTTTTCGGTCAGATAATCACCTATCATGTCTCCCTGAAGGTATCCGGCCTCAGCCGCATCGGTTCCGACGAAAATGCACTTTTCATAGCTGTTGACAACCGCATCCGAAACCTCGCGGTTGAAGAATATCACGGGGATCCCCCTTTCCTTCGCAAGTGAAACAATACCCGACGCGGCGTCGTCAGAGCCCGTGGTCACGATATTTACGACTATAGCCTTGGCTCCCTTGGTTATAGCCGTCTGAACCTGTTCCGTCTGAGTGGTCTGGCTGTTGTTGCTGTCGTAATCCTGATATGATATTCCCGCTTCCTCAAGACGCTTGTCAAGGGCACTTCTTACACTTGATATATACGGGTCGCTGTAGGTGAAATAGAACACGTGTACATCGGCAGTACCTCCGCCGCCCATACTGCATCCGCAGGAAGCAAGGCATAAGCACACGGATAACATCACCGCAAAAGCAATTATACGTTTTAACATAATAATCTCCATTCTGCCGCTAAAGCGGCATCATAACGTGAAATAGTTATACTCAGGTACAAGCTTTCTTTACTTTCACGCTAATAACTCTCAAATTTGATTGTTTGCTACTTCGCCATTATTATTTACCGTACCGTGCAATATAATTCATGCGGTAAAATTTTCATTTTTAAATAATAAAATAATAAACGCCGCACGTATTGAATCACGTGCGTTTTCATGGTAAAATAGTATCGTAAAATAACGGTAAAAGTCAAAGCTCCGGGAGGTACAAATGAAAAAGTTCGACAGCATACTTTCAAAGATATATCTGATACTCGGCGTCTTCGTCATCATCTGCTTCGCTTCGTATTTCCTGAAGCTTATCATATCCCCCGAAGGTACACTTCCGTGGATTGCCACAACCTCAGTCATGGCAGGAGTCACCGTCCCGTTCCTCCTCAGACGTCAGCTCAGACGTCTTCTCGGGAAGCTGTACGTTCCCCTCAAAGCCATTATGTGCGCGGGTATGATATTCTATACCGTCACGTTTCTTATCCTTGTGGGATACATATACCTTTCCCCCGCAGCTTCTCCCGTCAGCGACACGGGTACCGAGCGTGTCTACATCATCTTCGGTGCCAAGGTAAAGCCCGAGGGTCCTACCAAGACTCTCGCCTCTCGCCTCAGATGTGCCGCAGATACCATGAAGGAGGACACGGACTCCGTATGTATCGTCAGCGGCGGTCAGGGGTCCGACGAACCCACCACCGAAGCGGAATGTATGCGCGACTATATGGTATCCCTGGGTATCGCCCCCTCCCGAATCTACCTTGAAACGGAGGCGTCCAACACCAGAGAAAACATCGAGTATTCCGTCGCTCTCATAAAGGAGCTGGGCCTTGGCGAACGTGAGATCGTCTGCATCTCATCCGACACCCACATTCCCCGTATCCGTCTCATGTGCAAAAGGGCAAATGTTGATGCACAGTTTATCAAAGCAGATACACCTCAAAAGCAGTTCCTCTTCACCACGTGGGTCAGAGAATATCTGTCCTACGTTAAAATGATAGTCATAGGCGGCTGACCTACGGAAAACGGCTGACACACGGTAATATTTTTCGTGTGTCAGCTTCTTTTTTCTCTCACTCTGCTTGAAAACATACAGCGTTTTGTGATATACTATTGTTATGATGAAATATTATACCTATTATGGATATTTATGACCTGAAGAAAGGATTTTTCAAATGCCTAAATACAGAAGAAACAGAATCAACGACGCAGTTGCCCGCGAGGCTTCCGATATCATCCGCGACATCAAGGACCCCAGAGTATCATCCTTCATGATAACCGTCACGGGAGCCGATGTAACTGCAGACCTTAAATACGCCAAGATCTTCTACTCTTTCCTCGACGACGCATCTCTCGACGCCGAAAGCGAAAAGGATCTGAAGCGAGGCCTTAAGTCTGCCGCCCCCTTCGTAAGACGCGAGCTGGCGGTAAGACTCAATATGCGTATCACCCCCGAGATCAATTTCGTCCGTGACATGGGCGTCAGCCACGGAGCAGAGATAGCTTCTCTCCTTAACAGCATCAAAAAGTCCGCCCCCGCAGAAGAAGCTGACGGAGCAGACGAAGAGGAGACCGACGATGAGCTTTGATTCCATCCATCCCGAAGTCACTCTTGAAGAGATCGCAGAAAAGCTGAAAAAAGCCCGCCGTGTTCTCATAGTTTGCCACACAAACCCCGACGGAGATGCCCTCGGCTCATCCGCCGCCCTTGCAGGAGTTGCCGAAGCTCTCGGATGCGAGGTCAAGTGCATATCCCCCGACAAGCCCGCCCCGAGACTTGAATTCCTGCTCCGCGAAGAGTATACCGAGTTCAAGCCCGGCAAAGAAGAGCTTTACGACCTCGTTTGCACCGTAGATGTGGCATCCTACGAACAGCTCGGAAGCCTCGGCTTCCTCAGCGACAGAAAGAAGATCGACTTCATGATCGACCACCACGCAGAGGGTACACCCTACGCTCCCTGCTACGTTGACCCCATAGCATCCGCCGCAGGCGAGATAGTGTACGACATCTACCGCACCGCCCAGGAAATGTACGGCTTCGACAACATACCCGACGTGTCAAGAAACGTCTATACAGCCATCATTTCCGACACCGGTTCATTCAAATATTCAAATGTCACTCCCGACACCCATATAATCGCCTCCGAGCTTGTGGAAGAGATAAACGGTGCTGAAGACGGCGGCATGACCACAGATGAAATCTGCCGTACCCTCTTCGGAAGACGTACCATGAGCGATCTGCTCGCACAGGCTCTCGCTATCAACAATCTGAGGGTATACGAAAACGGCGCCCTCGGTATCGTGCTTCTCACCAAGGAAACGGTGCTCGCTGCGGGACTTGAAGAAAGCGACTTCGGTGCCGCTGTGGAAACGCCCCGTTCTCTTGAAGGAGTTCAGGTAGCTCTGTCCGTGAGACAAAGCTTCAACGACCCCACCGTCTACAGAGTATCCTCACGAAGCAACTGCGACGTTAACGTGTCCGAGATATGCGCATCCTTCGGTGGAGGCGGCCACGCAAAGGCTGCAGGCTGCAAGGTATCCGCCAAGACCCCCGAGGAGGCCCTTGACATCGTCATCCGTGCATTCGGCGGAAGTCTCACCACTCCCGCATAAAACATCAGAAAGAGGTAACCGAATTGCCAAAGAAGCCCGATACCGTCAGCGGTGTAATAGTAATAGACAAGCACGAGGGTGTTACCTCGTTCAGAATTATATCAATACTCAAGAAAATGTTCGATATGCCAAACGTAGGGCATACGGGCACCCTTGACCCCATGGCAACGGGAGTCCTTCCCGTCCTTCTCGGCAGAGCTGTAAAGGCTTGTGACTATATCATGTCTCAGGACAAGAGATATACCGCCGAAATGAAATTAGGTATCACAACGAACACGGAGGATACCACAGGCGAGGTATTGACGAGATGCGAAACTATCCCCTCTGAAGAGGAGGTACGCCGCGTCATCGCATCCTTCGTGGGAGATATAGAGCAGATACCGCCCATGTACTCCGCCATCAAGGTAAACGGTCAGAAGCTTGTGGACATCGCACGTGAAGGCGGAGAGGTGGAAAGACGCCCCCGTCCCGTCACCGTCCACAGCATAGACGCCGAAATGATCTCTCCCGACACGTGGCGACTTGACGTATCCTGTTCAAAGGGAACGTATATAAGGACCCTTTGCGCCGACATCGGCAAAGCCCTCGGCTGCGGCGGCGCCATGTCCGCCCTCAGACGCACGGCAACCGGACAGTTCACCTTGGATGACGCATATACAATCGAAGAGCTTGAAAAAATGTCCTTCGAGGACAGACTTACTCTTCCCCTTCAGGTGGAGTCCTTATTCACCGACGTCAGAGTCATATCCCTTCCCAAATTTTTCGCCAATCTCTATCTTGCGGGTGCACCGCTTTTCCAGAAGAAAGTACGTATAAACGTCGAAAAGGGTGAGATCGTAAGGATCAAATACGGAGACAAATTCTTAGGTCTCGGCGTAGGTGACGTAAACTCAGACGGAGTCCCCGTCCTGAAGGCTGAAAAGCTGTTTTATCTCGGAAAGGTAGACTGACTTTCCACACCAAGCAACGACAACTTCACAGAAAGGTCAACAACTATGCTTCGAATTTTACATACGGGTGACGTTCATCTGGACAGCCCGTTTTCCGGACTTGACCCGCGTACGGCAGAGGTGAGACGAAACGAGCTCCGTGCCGCATTCACCTCCATGTTCCACTATGCAAGAACGGAAAAGATAGATATGATTCTTATTGCAGGAGACTTGTTTGATGCCGAATTCGTCACGCGAGAGACTCTTGCCCTCATCAAGCGCGAGGCTGAGAACACCCCCTGCCCCATCATCATAAGCCCCGGCAACCACGACTCCGTTTCCGAATCAAGCGTATGGAGACGCGGCGTTTTCCCTGAAAACGTACACATCTTTACCGAAGAGACCTTAGGAAGCTTTGAGTTTCCCGAGCTTGGAGTAAGAGTGTGGGGTTGGGCATTCACATCAAATAAAATGGAGCTTTCCCCTCTCATGGGAAGAAACGTATGCGAGGCGGAAAACGACAGCTACATAAATATTCTATGCGCCCACGGCGACCTCACGTCCTCAAGAAGCACGTCCTGCCCTCTTACTGTACGCGAGATCGAGGCATTCGGTGCAGATTATGCGGCACTCGGCCACATTCATAACCCCTCAGAGTACACGGATCGAATTGCATACTGCGGATGTCTTGAAGGTAGAAGCTTCGACGAAAGGGGGCACAAAGGTGCTCTCGTAGTAACAATTGACGGCAAAAAGACGACCACTCAGAAGGTACGTTTTTCCAAACGAAGATACGAGACCGCTACACTGAACGTTGACGGCGTGGCATCAAACACAGAGCTTCGTGAAAGGATCTCCCGATTTGTCACCGAGTCTCACTACGGAGATGACACAATCCTCCGCCTCACCGTCACAGGTGAGACCGATCCCTCATTTACCCCCAACAAAAGCGTGCTTGAAACTGATCCCCCCAGAGTCTTCGCGCTGAAGGTCATAGACGAAACTTGTCCCATGCTTGATGCAGACTCTCTGAGGCGTGACCCAACCGTAAGAGGTGAGTTCTTCCGCCTGCTGGAGCCTCAGCTCACAGGAGACGACCCCGAAGCCCGCGCCTTAGCGGCAGAAGCTCTCAGAGCAGGACTTGCGGCTCTTGCCGGCGAAGCAATAGTATTCTGACGCACCGAAACAACTGAAAGGGATTACAGATGTTTATTAAAGAACTGCACATTGCCGCCTTCGGTCCGCTTTGCGATGCGGATTTCTCTTTTGAAGACGGTCTCAATATAATCGAAGGCAACAACGAATCAGGTAAAAGTGCCGTTGCCATGTTTATAAAATTCATTTTCTACGGACTGTCCTCCCGTGCCGCAGACGGAGCGATCGCCGATAAGATCCGATACATCAACTGGTCACGCGGTGTCGCTTCGGGTTATGCCGTATGCGAGATCACCGAGAATAATGACACAAAAACCGTCCGCATTGAGCGTACCCTGAGCGCAAAGCATGATGCCGACGGAAAAATCAAGTATTCCGAAAAGCTTCGTGTGCTTGATCACACAAGCTCAATGCCAATCCATATAAACGGTCAGCCGGGAGAATTCTTCTTCGGTGTTCCCGAAAGTGTATTCACCGGAAGTGCTTACGCATCTCAGGAAGGAGACATCCGTCCTGACAGCGCATCTCTCAAGGAATCAGTCGAGAATATAATCTGTGCCGCCGATGAAAACATCAACGTCAAACGCGCCGTTGACAGTCTTGATAAGGCAAGAATACGTCTTCTTCACAAAAACCGCACAGGCGGTGAAATACTTGATCTTGAGCGCAAAAGAGATGCTCTTGAACAGAGAATGGAAGCGTCAAGAGAAACCTCTTCTCGGCTAATTAAGGCTGAAATCTCACTGTCAGACGTAAAAAACAATATAGAAAATGCCAAAGCCCGCCGCGAAGATCTTGAAAAGGCTTCGGAAGCAATCGATATCTTTGCATCTGAAGCAAAAGTAAAAAAAGCTGAGGAATTAAAGAAAAAGCTTGAGTCCTTAAAAGCTATGGTAGCCTCAGTATCCAAAGTTGCAGACGAAGCATTCATGTCCTCTCTCGCTCTTGCTGTGCGCGATATTGAACGTTCAGAGCAACAGAGAGCAGAGGTGACCCGTCTTGAAAACAACCTTCTTGATAAATACGGCTCCACCGAATGTGACCCCGATTCCGATGCCGAAAAAGCAGTTAAGTTAAAAAACAGTTCAAAGGGATTGTTCGCTTTCGGTACAGTTCTTCTTATCATCGGCTTACTCGGGATCCTTGGTTCAGCAGGTCTTAAGTTCATAAGCAGTCCCCACTTCACACTTGCTCTCATAGTAACCGCTGTCTCTGTGGTTTTAGGAATATCCGTAATGATCGCTTCTTCTGTAGTCCGTCGACGTTACTACTCCATTTTGGATTTCTGGGATGTCGATGACGAAGAAGATCTTGACGTTATCTGTGACGACATAGGTGAGCTTTGCCGCGAGCTCGACAGTGCACGCATCACACTTACAGCAGGTGACAATGCCGCTATTGAAGCTGAAGCAACTCTTAAAAAGCTCGCATCATGTGCCGGTATCCCCCATGACGGATTATCAAATAACGAGCTTATCAAGCTCCTTGCAAGATTCGGTGCAGAAACCTCCCAGAAGAAAAAGGCGCTGGAAGCAGAAGGCTCCAGAGTTGAAGGTCAGCTTGCAGAGACTCTTGCATCCATCGGTGACGCATCTCACGAAAGTATCCTTACCGCTGCTGAAGAGGCAAGAAAGACAGAGATAGGCATATTGGTTTCATCCATGACCGATGAAGAAAAGAATGCCATAACCCGCGAGCTTACCTTTAACAGAACAAAGACCGACGGACTTCGCGACCGCGAGCTTGATCTCGAAAGAGAATGTTCCGCCCTCAGAGCAACTGCCGTATCCCCCTCCACCGATGCTGAAGAGCTGTGGAACACCAACAGCGAGATCGCAAAGCTTCAAAGAACTCACGATGCTCTGATCCTTGCGAACAAAACACTTTCCGCTGCAGGAGAAAATATCAGATCATCGGTAGTTCCCCGTCTGACTAAGGAAGCCTCCGACATAATCGGAAGCATCACAGGCGGCAAGTATTCAAGCCTCGGCATCTCCCCCTCCTTCGACATGAACTTCCGGGACGATTCCCACGGTACCCTTGAGCTTGACTACCTGTCAGCGGGTACAAAAGATATAGCCTATCTCGCCCTCAGGCTGGCGCTCGTCAAGGCATTGTACAGTGCCGCAGCCAGACCTCCCGTGATATTTGACGAAAGCCTTGCGTTCCTTGACGAAAGCAGAGTCGGTGCAGCGGTAAAGATGCTCGAAAACAGCGGACTTCAGACCTTCCTTTTCACCTGCCGCACTCTTGAAGGAAGGTTCGCTGAAAAGGCAACAAAAACAAAGCTTTCATAAACTTTTTTTGCTCCGACATATCAAAAGCAGACTCGATTCTATCATGGAGTCTGCACCCTGACCACCTAATAACAGCGTAACCTAAAGGAGGTACGGTGTAGCCATGAATAAAAAAATCAAAGCCCCCTTCTTTGACAAGGCATATCTGAAGAAGGTGGGACTCTATATAGCCGTAACCCTGCTTGCCATATGCGCTATTCTCTATATCGGATATCATATATCCGGAAGCATGAAGGAAACCATATCCATCATGTACGCGAGAAGCGAGACCATATCTCAAAGTGTCACGGGTCAGGCATATATAATAAGAGACGAAAGTCCCATCGACGATAACGTGGGCGGATATCTGTCTCCCGTACTTCGCGATGGTTCAAAGGTCAGAATCGGAGACCGTGTGGCAGACGTATACTCAACATCCTCCGCCGTGACGGAATCAAAGATCGCGCTTCTTGAGGAGCAGATAGCATTCTACGAAAAATGCCGCAATTCTCATCTGAGCGTTGGTGACTCCTCCGCTGTACACAAAGAGCTTTCCACCGATATACTCTCACTTCGCAGAGCAGCGGAATCAGGAAACATCAGCAGTGCGTTGTCACTAAAATCTTCGCTGGCACTGGATATCAGACGTCTCGGTGTTCTGACGGGCAAAGTCAGCGATATTGACGGACGCATCAGTGCATTGACCACCGAGCTTAATTCACTCAAAGCTACCATGGGCTCCGTTATCAAAACTATATACGCACCGTCATCCGGCTACTACTTCTCATACACCGACGGATATGAAGGTGTATTCTCCTCTGCAAATATTGATGGTGTTACGTATTCCGACGTGATCGACATGATCGAACGTGCATCTGTCACAGAGGATGCTGATGGAAATACCACCGCAGGCAAGATAGTAAACAGCTTCAAGTGGTACGTAGCCTGTCGAATGAGTGCATCTGATGCCTCAAGATACACCGTAGGTTACAGCTATGACGTCATCCTGAAAAACAACGCCGCATCTCCCGTGACAATGAAAATGTACAAAACTCTGACCAACGGCACAGAAGCCGTAGCCCTGTTTGAATGCTCGGTAATGCCTGAGTCATTTGATTACACAAGGAGCCAAAGCTACGAGATCGTATATGATGAGGTAACAGGCTTCAAGGTGCCAATATCCGCCGTAAGAATCCACGACGGATACGAAGGAGTATACATCCTCGATGAAGTAACCGTCAAGTTTCGCCGCATATCCGTAATAGGTGAGGAAAACGGAAACTTCCTTTGTGAGATCGTAACCGAAGACTCCGAGTCCGAAGAAACCACATCAGAAACAGGTGATACTGCCACAACCGGTGATGATGAGCCCTACTACGCATATCTGAGAGAAAACGACGTAATAATCAAAAGCGGGACCGGTCTTCACGTTGGTATGACGTATAATCCGTAAAAGGCTCGACTCTGTATCAGCAAAAAACAATAAACTCAAGCTCCCGTTTTCTCCATTCGCGTAAATGGAGAAAACGGGAGCTTGACACACAAAAAAGCGGAGCTTAGACTCCGCCTTTTTATTGTGCTTGGTTTAGAATCCGATTACTGCTGACCCTTGATCTCTGCAAAACAATCGCTGCAGTATACAGGTCTGTCGCTGTTGGGCTGGAAAGGAACTTTAGCTTCCTTGCCGCACTTGTGGCAGACTGTGGTAAACATTTCTCTGGGTTCGCGGTTTGCATTCTTGCGTGCATCGCGGCAAGCCTTGCATCTCTGAGGCTCGTTCTGGAATCCCTTCTCTGCGTAGAATTCCTGTTCGCCGGCAGTGAATACGAAATCGTTACCGCATTCCTTGCACTTAAGGGTCTTGTCCTGGTACATCTTGTGTTCCCTCGCTTTAAATAATGGAAAAAATTTCTGCCCTCGACGGAATCAAACCGTCACCTTTGAAAACAACGCTCTTACATTAAGCTATACGGGCGTATATATACAGCATTTCTGCTTGTATTCAATTGTTTGTTCAGCCTTTCAGCTTAACTCTGATCCTGTACAGAGCATTGTTAATCGACTTTACGTCTTTGCCGAGCTCCTCGGCTATCTCCGGAATTTTCTTACCCTCGGCATATGCACACAGCACAGACCTTTCATATGAAGATAACGTATCCCCGCGCTCCCTTATCAGAGCATCTACGGTGCTGCGAGACAGAGCTGCAGATGACACTACAGCAACCTCTGAAAGCTCTTTATGCGCCTGACGTTCCATGCGCCTCTTCTTAGCCATCAGGCGCCTTATCTGCGATGTCATGGCATTTCGAACACATATCTTGGCATACAAACCAAATGTAACCTCCAAACCGTCTCCTGCAGGGTCATACTTCAAAGCAGCACGATACAAGGCAAGTCGTGCCTCCTGTTTCATATCCTCGACATCGTCGAGAGAAACTTCAAGCCCCGATCTTTCCATAAAAGCAACGGCAGAGTGCGCAGATGATTCAATGAGAGAAGAATATATCACCGTCAATCTTTCAAAAGCGAGGTCATCACCTTTGACGGTATCGGCTAACAGTTCCAGTATCTTTTCGTCTGTACGCAATTTCTACCTGCCATATCATCATAACCATTTTTCAGGGTAGTGAACTTATTATATCACTATTTTACAAATTCGTCAATAGTTTTTTCAAAAATATACTCATATATTGAAAAAAATATTGGATTTATACATCATTTATTGTTCTTTTTCGCCAAAATCATTCATTCTTCGAATAAATAATTCACATTGCCTGTCAGAAGCGCAACTATTCCTCTCATAACAACATCAGGCTTTTCATCGAAATTAAGTCTCATTCTGTTAAGCTGATGGACGGAATCTGCTCTTAGTGCAAGCTCCAAGGATACGCCGTCCTTATCTTTGATAGAGCACTTGAATATAAAATTATCTCCGCTTCTCTCAAAGGTCTGATCACAAACGGCTCCTCTTCTTTCAAGAGAAAGATGACGCATGGCACTGATATAGCTCTTCTCTCTAACAGCAGACATCAGAATATTCTCCGACAAGCTGCGTGCGATCAGCTTTCCTGTTTCGGTGACCGTATAGAGCTTGTTTTTGTTACTCAGATCCTCACCTGAGGGACGTTTGTACTTTACTTCACCGGAAAACGCAGTTTCGCTCATGGCTTCGTCAGCAGAACCTCCCGTGCCGTTTGACTGAGCCGGTTCACCGTGAATTATATTTCCTTCCTCGTCAATTAATGCAATATGTCCCGCCTCTACCAGCTCACAAAAATACTCGCAATATGCAAAATAATCGATTATTCCGTCTCTGATAACAATAGTTCCGAGATCGGAATAGCTGAGAGGATAACCGATCCTGTCAAGAAGATACAGAATAAATATTTTTATTTCTTCGGGACTTTTCAACGTCATTTTCATAGAAATCTCCATTCAGCCTTTTTCTGAGCAAGCAGGACAGCTTTGTTCAGGATAAGATAGCTCTCTCCGGTTTCATCCTGCCACGGCTGTGAGTAAAATATTTGTGCCCGAGGGAACCATCGGACGTCATAAATCCCGATAATTCGACCATGCGGCAAAGACAAGGCTTCCGACACTCAGACGGAAGCCTTGAAATAGTCTTATACAGATTGATACGGTTTATTCAACGTCAGCCACGCCGCCTGCTTCCTCGGTCTCTTCTTCCTTATAATCCATGTAATTCTTCATCTTTACACGCTTGAAATCAGTTACGCCGTAGTAATCTGTCTCAAATCCGGAAAGAAGCTTAGAGTTTACGTAAGCAGACTGGAGAGTAACGATGGGACAAACAGGCATATCGTTAAGGAGAAGTGCTTCTGCCTCGTGAAGGAGTGCAGCTCTTTCCTTGGCATCAGTTGTTACAAATGCCTTTTCGATGAGCTCGATGTATGCATCACTGTTATATCCGGTTACATGAGCAAAATACTCATACTTGTACTCGCCGTTTTCATCAGCAGCCATGTCAATTCCGTTACCGGAGAAGTCAGCAGCAAACTGAGAAAGCATATTAAATGCGTCGGGGGAAGCCATCGTCATATCAACTGCAATAACGTCGAACTCGCCGGATGCATAAGCCTCGTCGTATTCATCAACGGTGTAGTTGGTAACAGACTTAGTAGCAGGGTCGATACCACTCTCAGCTCTTGTACCGGTCTTCTCGACCTTTACATTGAATCCGAGATCACCCCATACGCCTGCAACATACTCAGCAACAGCAATGTCAGCCTCGTTGTCACGAACGGTAATGGAGAAGCTGCCCTTTGTAACGCCTGCAGACTTAAGAAGGTTCTTAGCCTCATCAACATTAGCGGTGGAATCTATAAGCTTGCCGCCCTCTTTTCTGAAGGAGGTCTTGTATGTAGTGTTAAATACACCGTTGGGAACGATACCCTCAGCAGCCTTAGCAAATGTAAGGATCTCAGCTACCTTCTCGCGGTCGATAGCGAGAGAAAGTGCACGGCGAACCTCAGCCTTTTCAAAGAGCTTGTTCGTTGTGTTGAAGTAATAGGTATGAGTAGACATGAGGTCTGAAACGGTTGCCTGCTTTTCGTAGTTTGCACGCTCAGCAAGAGGAAGGTTTCCGAGATAGAATACACCTTCGGATCCGTAAGCCTCAAGAGCCTCGGAGAGATCCATGGAGTGATCGGTAACAAGTCTGTAGGGAATTACGTACTTGTCAAGGTACTCGTTAGCCTCTGTATCACGGTAGTAGTAGCTGGAACGTTCAAGTCTGAGCTCACCGTCATCGTTTACAGCCTTCACAGCGAAGGGACCGTTGGAGATAACAGCATTGGAAACGGATGACCAAGAATCACCGTATCTTGAAAGAACGTCCTCACGGAGGGGAACAAGAGCTATAGAAGAAAGATTTGTAAAGAATCTGTCAAGGTCTACATTTTCATTTTCGAAGGTAACCTTAAGGGTATATGTATCAACAGCAGATACACCGAGGTCGTCCACGGAGACATCACCGAGATTGATAGCTCTTGCATTCTTAACGTCGTAAAGGAGAGATGCAGCCTCACCCTTGTTGTTTGCATCAACAAGTCTCTTCCAGGATGTAACGAAGTCGCCCGCCTGAACAGTACGTCCGTCGGTCCACTTGGAATCCTTGAGTTCGATATTAACGGAATAGCCGTCACGGTCGTTTTCATTGATCGTGTAGCTTTCCATCATAGCTTTTTCCCACTTACCCTTGGAATTGAGCTTTGTGAGACCTTCAAAAAGAAGGTGTAATACTTTAAGCTTGGAATCATCGTTAACTGACTGCTGGGGGTCGAAGTCAAACACTTCGTCTGCCAGATACATAGTAATGACAGCACCGCGGTCATAGTTACCGTCTGCATCCTTCTCAAGTGTCGTACCGCAACCGGTAAGTGCAGCCGACAGAAGAACGAGAGCTAAGGTCATGGCGAGTAATTTTTTCATTGGGAAGAACCTCCTGAGATGGTTTTCGTTCAAACATACGATGATATCGGTATGTATTAACTGATATTATGAATTCACAAAGATCTGAATACTTTGGATTCCATTATATTATATCACTTTTTTGTCCGATAATCAATAATACTTTTTTTACCTTGAAATTTTCATAAACTTGCACAATTTGCACTCATTTTTTTGTGCAATATTTCCCGGTTTTTCCGCAAAAATTACCCTGAGCTTGACCTTTTATATGCTATTTTACTGAAATATTTCTCCGAAACGCATTCTCACGGCAAGTCAAAGCTGTATTCCGCAATTCTCGTCATATCCCCGCGAATGATCTCAGCTCTGAGAGGATATCCGTCAGGTGATAAAGTGAGTCCGACATCGTACCCTGAAACAGAAAAAACAAACTGTCCTTCAGGGGAATATTCCTCTGCCTTTGCCTCCCTTGACACGACTTCAAATACAGCTCCGAGTCCCGCAGAGGCCTCTTCACTTATCATGAATTCGACCTTGCCGCCCTCGGTGAATACCCTCATTCCGTCAACGTCATCGGTTATCACCGCACCTTCAAGCTCGGAGGGGGACGTCACCACAGCTCTTGTCACACCTCCGACACGCTCTGCCTCCATTACTACCAACCTTGTCGCATCTGATATCCTGACCGTATATTTAAGGTCACCATCAGTATAGCCGGAGGGTGTGGGCTTCACCACGGAATTTTCATCTGAATGCTTTGCTTCCGACGAGTCAAATACTCTTCCCACCGAACAGGAAGCAAGCACAAGCGCACACAGCAGGCAAAATGCCGCTTTTAAGTATTTCATAAAAACACCTCCCGAATTTTCACGTGTCAATTCTATATTATTCAGCACCTTACGGTTTAATACCCGATCCCCACTTAACGGATAATAACGGCGAAGCACAGAAAACCCACCGTCATAAAAGTCAAAAAACTATTGTCACGGCGGATAAAACATGATATACTATAATTGATGATCTATGATCTACTTTATAGAGAAAGAAGCACTACACATGGATGATATATATGATTCTCTGAGGACCTGGGCAGAAGTCGATCTGGATGCCGTCAGAGAAAACCACCGTGCGCTCAAGCGTCTTCTCCCCGAGGACGTAAAGATCGCTGCTGTAATAAAGGCAAACGCATACGGTCACGGGGCAAGACGTATTGCAAGACTCCTTGAAAACGACGTGGACTACTTTGCCGTTGCCATGACCGACGAGGCTGAGGAGCTTCGCCGCGACGGTGTCAGAAAGCCGATACTCGTCCTTGCCCACACCCCCGCGGGAGATCTGCCTCGTCTTGCGGGATACAACATAGAAACCTCCGTATCCACCATAGAGGAGGCAAAGGAGATATCAAGCTACGCCGCATCCCGAGGAACGGTCATCGGCATACACGTCACCATTGACACGGGAATGTGCCGCATAGGCTTCTCCTGCACGGAGGAATCAGTGTATCTCATATCCGAAATATCAAAGATGGAGGGTATCGAGATACGCGGCGTATTCAGCCACTTCGCCGCCGCAGACAGCGAAGACCCCGCGTATACCTCAATGCAGGCGCAAAAGTTTGACAGCATGACGTCCGCCCTTGAAAAGGCAGGCGTAAGCATACCCATCCGCCACATCTGCAACAGTGCGGGAGCCGTAACCCTTGCAAACAAATACGACATGGTACGCGAGGGTATTCTCCTGTACGGCATCCCTCCCTCAAGCGAAACTGATCTGTCACAGTTCGGAGAGGTATCTCCCGCAATGTCCTTCCGCACCCACGTGTCGGGACTCAGACGGGTACCCGCAGGTACGCCCGTCAGCTACGGATGCACCTACGTGACCGAGAGAGAAAGCGTCATCGCCACCCTTCAGGCAGGCTATGCGGACGGTGTTCCGAGACTGTTGTCGGGCAAAGGCGACGTGCTCATCAACGGACGCCGTGCACCCATCGCAGGAAGGGTGTGCATGGACCAGATGATGGTCGATGTAACGGATATCCCGGGTGTCAGGGTTGGTGACAATGCCACCATATTCGGGCGCGACGGAGACGAATTCATCTCCGCCGACGAGGTTGCCGCCCACGCAGGAACCATCGGATACGAGATCGTATGCGGAATATCCCGCCGCGTACCGAGAGTATATACGGAAGACGGAAACATCACGGGTATTTCCCGCATGCTCAGAAACTGACGCATAAACATAAAAACCGAATTATTTGAAAAGGAACAGACGACATGGAAATGAAGATAAAGATGCTTGACGGCGAGGTATGGTACGGCCCGTCAAGCAAGCACGGTCAGCAGATGCCCCACGACAAGGACAGCAAATACTGGGTAGATATCGAAACGTCTGCCACCTGCAACCAGGATAACCCCCTCCTTATTTCAAACTTAGGTCGCTTCATCTTTGCCCCCCTCGGATTTACTCTCACCATTGAAAACGGCGAGATAGACGTATCCTCCCGTTTCGGCAAGATAGATTTTGCCGAAGGCTACGGTACCCTGAAGGGCGCGTTTACCGAAGCGTGCCGCAGATACTTCCCTCCACGCGGCGGAATTCCCCCGGAGGAATTCTTCCGCATTCCCCAGTATAACACGTGGATCGAGCTAATCTACGACCAGACTCAGGAGAGAGTTATGCGCTATGCCCACGGCATCATCGACAACAGTATGCCAGCGGGTATCATCATGGTAGACGACGGCTGGAACGACTATTACGGAAGCTTCCGCTTCTCAAAGGAAAAGTTCCCGGATCCCGCCGCAATGTGCCGTGAGCTTCACGAAATGGGCTTCAAGATCATGATGTGGATCTGCCCATTCATCTCCCCCGACTCCCCCGAATCCCGTTATCTCCATGAAAAAGGAATGCTCGTCCGCAGAAACGACCGCAAATACGCGGCGACTGCATCCCCCGTTTCCGCAGTGCGCGAGTGGTGGAACGGCTGGTCAAACGTTCTTGACATGACCAACCCCGAAACTGAAGCTTGGCTTGACGAAAAGCTTCGCGTACTCATGGATGAATACGGCGTTGACGGCTTCAAGCTTGACGCAGGAGACGCGCTCTACTACTTTGAGGACGATATTACATATAAGAAGGTAACTCCCGCAGAACACGCCGCCCTCTGGAACAAGTACGGCGCAAAGTACGCGTATAACGAGTTCCGTGCATCCTTTGGATGTGCGGGTATGCCTCTGGTGCAGAGACTTCACGACAAGGCTCACGCATGGGAGGACGGTGTTGCGGCTCTCGTTCCCGATACGGTAACTCAGAGCATCCTCGGATACGCATACGTATGTCCCGACATGATCGGCGGAGGCTCCTTCGTTGACTTCCTCCCCGGCTCCACCACCTTCGACGACGAGCTTCTCGTCCGTTACTGCGAGGCGGCGGCGCTGATGCCAATGATGCAGTTCTCCCTTGCACCGTGGCGCGTGCTTGACGACGAAAAGTATCAGATAATCCACAAGATGTCCGCACTCCACGAGAAGTATGCGGATAAGATAATCAGCCTTGCAAAGGCGGCGTCCGTTACGGGAGAGCCTATCGTCAGAAGCCTTGAGTACACCTTCCCCCACAGCGGATTTGAGCGATGCTTCGACTGCTTCATGCTCGGCGAGGACGTACTCGTTGCTCCCGTAGTGGAAAAAGGTGCCGTTACCCGTACTCTCGCACTTCCCGAAGGCAAATGGGAGGACGACATGGGTGTCGTACACAACGGTGGATGCGAGATAACCGTAGATGCCCCCCTTGACAGGTTGCCTTATTTTACGAAGATCGGGTAAATTAATCAAAAACCTTCCGTTTTTTCATAAAGCGGAAGGTTTTATTTTTTTATTTGAATTCTTCACCTGTAATGAGGTAAAATGCCCTATGAATTTGAGGGACAGGCGTCACTGTATGCAAAGTAAACAGTGACGCCTGTCCCTCAAATTATTTGTTCGTTTTCATCTTAGCGCAACATCACCGTTGTTTTTTATCGGATTTTTATGTCAACACAGTTATCGCAGTAAACTATTTTCTCTTTTGCATTTTCAAGGTCCATGTGGGACGGGAAAATTACTGTAATTAATTTGTCGCAGTTTCTGAATGAAGTAGTGTCGAAATTTACAACGGATTCGGGAATGCTTACTGACATGATTGTATCACAATTATCAAAAGCCATCCATCCAAGTCCGGTTACCTTATAGCCTAAAATTTCAGAGGGAATATATACTTCGCTATCATCACCAATATAGCCCGTAATCGTAATTTCATTATCCTCAATCAGATACTTGAAATCTTCTACAGGACTAACTTTTTCTTCTGCACATCCTCCCAACAAACAAATAATTAAAGTCAACAACAATACACTCATTAATTTTCTCATATAATGTTACCTCCGTTTTTTATTTATGTATTGCATATTTATTATACCGCAATTTGCGGTATAATATAATTTTAGTACATAAAGCACAATCACATATGAGGTGACATATGTATCGAAGAATTCGTGAGTTGAGAGAGGATAACGACCTTACCCAAAAGCAGTTAGCGAAAAAATTAAATTGTTCTCAACAAGTATATAGTAATTATGAATTAGGACAGAGAGACATTCCCACCGATATACTGATAAGACTCTCGAAAATATATAATGTCAGTACCGACTATATATTAGGTTTAACAAATATAAAAAAATAAACAAGGGGCTGTCGCAAGTCAAAGAATCTTTGACTTGCGACAGCCCCTCTTTCTGAATCCCGTTTTATCCTTTCCGAAATAAGTCTCCTTCCCGTGATGAGGCAAGTGCAAACATCCACTAGATCCACGCCGCAAATGCTTGCGCATTTGGTTGCCCCTACGGGATGCAACTACCGGCTTTCGAATCCCGTTTTATCCTTTCCGAAAAAAGAAAAAGGAACGCAACAGCGTTCCTTTTTCTTTTTTCGGAAAGGGAGGGATTCGAACCCTCGAACGGGTATAAGCCGTTACACGATTTCCAGTCGTGCGCCTTAGACCAACTCAGCCACCTTTCCGTGGCGTATCCGTCTACAGATATTAAATTGTGATCCGAAATTCGAACCGTGCTACAGTATACCACAACTTTTCGAAAAAAGCAATACCTTTTTGAAATATTTTTTAAAAGTTCGAAAATAACTTCCCCTCCCGTGATTGACACGTTTTTTTATGTGTGGTATACTATAGATATCATAAATTTCAATTTTCCAAGTCGGAAAGAAAGGTTACGTATTATGAAGACAATCAAAGACAAACAGCTTCTCATGGCAGCCGATATCGCAGGATATTACCTAAAGGAAGCTATCAAAGAGCACCTCGAAGGTAAGGGTTGGACCATCACCGATATCGGTGTTACCGATCCCGACGATCCCAATCCCGAAATGTTCCACCGCATCGGTCTCAAGGTCGGCGCTAAGATCGCTGAGAGAGAGTTCGAGAGAGCTATGGTATTCTGCGGCACAGGTATGGGTATCCACATCGCCGCTTCCAAGTGCCCCCACGTTCACTCAGCAGTTGTTGAGAGCATTCACTCCGCTAAGCGCGCCATCACGGGTAACAACGTAAATGTACTCGCAATGGGCGGTCACTGGATCGGACACAACATGGGTATCGAGATCGCTGATATCTTTGTTGAGAACGAGCTCGGCTCCGGCTACGAGTGGTGGCCCAACTTCTACGAATTCCACAAGCTCGCTTACGACGAAATGGAAGCGTTCGACTATGAAACATTCAAGGCAAACGGCTTTGAGCTTGAGCACCTCGGCGAGGTTGAGCTTGCAGGCTGCGCAAAGCCCAGCGCAGCTAAGGAATAATTTAACTTGATATCTTTCAGGCGAGCCTGCAAGGAGCCCTCGGGTTACCCCACAGACTCGCCTTTGATTTAATACCGAAAGGACAAACATCCATGAATAAATATCTTGAAAACGCCGAGATCCGTGACTTTTACGGATACAAGCATTACGTGTTCGACTACAACGGTCACGAAGCAAACGTAATAATCCCCAATGAGCCTCAGAAAAACTACTGGGTATGGAGAGCAGAATTCCTCGACTGCGGATTTGACTGGGTGGACATGGAAATGCTCCGCCGCGGATTTGCACTGATGTACTACTCCATCTCCGATATGTACGGCTGTCCCGAAGCAGTTGAGCTTATGGACTCCTTCTACCGCCTCATGACCGAGGAATTCGGCTATTCTGAAAAGACGATTTTCTTCGGCTTCAGCCGCGGCGGACTTTATTCCGCAAACTTCGCTCTCAAGTATCCCGATAGATGTGCGGCTCTCTACCTTGATGCTCCCGTGCTTGACATCAAGAGCTGGCCCGGCGGCCTCGGTGCAGGTCTCGGTGCCGAGAGATGCTGGAAAGAGTGTCTCGCATGGTACAGGCTCGATGCGTCCACCGTTCTCGCATGGAAGGGTAACCCCGTCGACAGAGCGGACGAGCTTGCCGCAAGCGGTGTACCCATGGCAATAGTCGTAGGTGACGTGGACCGTGACGTTCCGCACCGTGAAAACGCGGAGCACGTCGTTGCCGCATACGAAAAAGTCGGTGCGAACAAGGCTCCCCTTCTCTACATAGTAAAGCCCGGATGCGACCACCATCCTCACAGCATCGAGGATCCCACACCCGTTGCCGATTTCCTTGAAAAATATGCTGTTGAGCGCAACTGAACCGATGATCAAGCTGATATCCGTCATACTGATCGCCGTCTGCCTCACCTCGTGTTTCCTTTTCAGAGATGCGGATGATAATTCAATAACCCTCCCACCCCTTGAGAAGAATACAGCAGACGTTCCCGAAAATACACAAAGTCCACAAAAACAGACGTCTCACAACGAAACCACAGAGCCAATTCCTGATGAAACTGCAGACAAAGCTCTGACAGAGACCGAAGCCGATACCTCACCGAAGCCCGTTTGTATCGGAATGTACGACGAGGTATACTCTGCCGGCACTTACAACAGAATGTACTCGCTGTCGTCTCCCATGCCCGTGGGCGTTGATATAGCTGTATTCGATATTCTCCTCTCCGCCGAGGAAACTCTCTACGGCACTTCCTATAGAGAGCTGTGGTCATATGCGGCATCAAATGTCACATTATATCCTGCTTCAAAGCCATATATAACCCTTGAGTATACTCTTTCTGACGGCACCGTAAAAAAATCCGAGATACGTACTCCCTCCGATGCGGAAGCGGTTATCTCCGAAGGGTACATTGAGGTATATCTCTATGACGACGTACACCAGACGGACGGTGCGTGGTATTCTCACCTCACCCCTGCAGACGTGACGGAAGAGACCGTTATATCCTCAGTCAAGCTTACCGCAGGAAAGCTGTGCGATTCCGTATCGTCCATTACCGTAAGTGCTTGCCTCGACGGCAGTGCCGCAGCATCGGTAATGATAACGAGGTAATAATATCAGCACCGCGTCCACGTGATACGGTGCTGAATCACCGGTCATATGTCAAAACTCCGATACAATCTGCCGATACTTTCATATTGTTTTTTAATATCCCTTGATTTTACTAAAAATATGTTGTATAATGTATGTTGTATAATGTATAATGTATATGTCTATAGTTTCCTACAGTGAGGTGCGTAGTGTGAAAGTGTAGACATCTGCAAAATAAAGTTCTTCTGTTCCACGCACCTGACTATGTCAAGTGCGTCAAACAAACATTGAAAAACGTACAGTTTGTATTGCCGCCAAAGCGGCAGAATGGATGATAAAATGACCGACAGACAAGCCTTGATATCCGACAACCTGTGTCGGGTCAGAGAACGCATACAAGCTTCTGAGCTTCGCCGCGGTGACAACAGGAGAGTGTCTCTGCTTGCCGCAACCAAGACGGTTCCCGGTGAAGACATCATCTTCACCGCAGACTCCCTCGGACTTACTCTCGCAGGAGAAAACAAGGCGCAGGAATTCACGGACAAATACGAATCCGTCAGACCCCACCTGGATGAATATCATTTTATCGGTCACCTTCAGACCAATAAAGTGAAATACGTCGTGGGCAAAGCCGATCTCATTCATTCCGTATCCTCCCTGAAGCTCGCCCGTGAGATAGACCGTGTGGCAGGTAATAAAGGAATAATTCAGGACGTGCTCCTTGAGCTTAACTGTGCCGCTGAGGAATCAAAAAGCGGTTTTCTTCCATCCGAGGTCTCAAGCGCAATTGAATCCTTCGCTGCTTTTTCGAACATAAATCTGCGCGGTATCATGACAATGGGGCCTGCGGGTGTCGAAAAATGTGTTCTCAGAAAATATTTTAGAGAAACTTATCAGATTTTTATTGACAATTTCGAAAAAAAACCGCATAATATAAGAGAGACTGTTTTATCAATGGGTATGAGTGACAGTTATGATATAGCAATTGAAGAAGGTGCTACCATGGTTCGCGTGGGAAGTGCCATATTCGGACAGCGCGTGTACCCTTGACAGTTTACATAAAAAATAATTTATCGAAATAAATTTTGGAGGCTTATTATGGGACTTATAAACAGAATTAAAAACGTAACCGGCGGCGGCTACGACGACAATTACGAGGACGATTACTACAACAACTTTGAGGACGATTACGGTCCGATGGATGACATGGACGCTCAGTCCGGTATGAACCAGTCCAATATCGGCAACATGGGTAATGCCGGTCCTATCGGCGGTATGGGCGGCATCAGCCTTTCCGGCTCCGGTACAGCTCTCGAAATGAAGGTCGTAAAACCCCAGCAGTTCGACAGCGTATCTCAGATCGCTGACCACCTTCTCAACAAGCGCACAGTAGTTCTCAACCTTGAGAACACAAGCAAGGAGACTGCTCGTCGTCTTATCGACTTCCTCTCCGGTGTTGCTTATTCCATCGACGGTTCTATCAAGAAGATCGCTACCAACGCATATCTTATCACTCCCAACAACGTAGACGTAGGCGATGCTCAGCTCCGTACCCCCAAGGCGCGCGAGGAAGAGCCTGCTCCCGAACCGAACCCCGATATTTTCCCTGAGTTCTGATCGAAAACACGGAAATATTTCGCATAAGCTGATTTAAACCAATCTCAGCTGCATAAAATGTTTATAACGGCGGAAGTCCGAGCCAGACATCGTTGTCGCACCTAACGGATCCACGCTCTTCTGCAGTGAATATTTCAGAAGAGTGTGTTTCTGTGTGCCTCTGTGTCTTACGGGCATCCGCCTTTTCTCGTTTCACCCGACTGACAAAACGGAGTTAATTTGTGTTATGGAAATCTTTCTTAGTTTGATAATTATGACGGCAGACGTTGCCATATCGGCTGTTTTGTTTGTTATGCTCATACGTGCCATATTCAGCTTTTTGCCCGTCAGTGAAGAAGGACTCCTTCCCTCTTTCCTTGCAGCAATCACTGAGCCACTTATCTTCCCGATCAGGTTGCTTTGCGACAAATTTGATATCGGAACCTCAGTTCCGTTTGATATCCCGTTTCTTATTACGTATTTTATCCTTATGTTCTTATCAATGGCTTTATAAACTATGAATGTCAATAAAAACGACCTTATTACCATTGCCAAAGCCCGTGATATGGTAGTTGCTTCTTCAAAACGAAGCTATGATTTTATCTGCAGCAGATTTCTCTCCCCTGCAGAACAGGTGCTGTACCTGTCCGCTGACAGAGACAGCGATCCGTCAGTTTTGCCGGAATGCTTCTTTTACGGAGGCGTCTCATCAGCTGACAGACGACTTTTTATAATCACACCGTCATATATTGACGTGTCAGATGCTCCGAAGTCAAACTCTCCCTTCTGTGAAGAAAGAGAAAATTACTTCAAGAGTATCCTTGAAACCTATGATGCTGAATCTGACATCGGTATTACTGCTCTTCGTATATCAGGAAGTGGATACACCGAGCTTTCCCACAGAGACTATATGGGAAGCATTCTTGCTCTCGGCATAGAGCGAGAGGTCATCGGAGACATTGCCGTTACCGATTCTTCCCACGCCATAGTCCTTGTTATAAGCTCCATCGCACCGTACATATGCGACAGCCTCGTCAAGATCGGGCGTGACAGCGTATCCGTTGAAGCGGCAGAGCTTCCGCCCGATTTCGAAATATCGAGAAAATTCAAGACTTCCGTAATAGTATCCGCATCCGACCGCATTGACTCTGTAATTGCTTCTCTCACAGGCACGTCCCGTTCAGAAGCAAAAGAGATGTGCCTTACGGGACTTGCGGAGATCAATTTCGTTCCCGTAGCAGCGGCAGATATCAGAGTATCCCCCGGAGACAAGATATCCGTCAGAGGATACGGAAAATTTATTATCGACTCCTTCGACGGCTTGACCCGCAGCGGCAGGTCACGTATATCCGTCAGAAAATATATATGATCCGATCTCACCAACCCAAGGTGCAGCCAAAATACCGACACTGCACAGTAAAGAAAGGTCCTCAGGCATTATGAGTATTCAAAATAATATGATAAGACCCACCTTTTCCAAAAGTGTAATGGGTTACACGACAGGAGAGGTTGATAAATATGTTGATCACGTCAGCGAAAGATACGGCTCAGTTTGCCGTGAAAACACCGAGCTGAAAAGACGGGTGCTCTCTCTGACTGCACGGCTGAATGAGGCAGAGGAAAAAATCTCCGAGCTTGAAAAGATCTCCGTCACCAAAAAAGTGCTTGACAAAAGCGCGCTTTCAAAAGTTTTTGACTCTCTCAATGAAGAGAAAAAACGCTACGTATGCTTTATTGATTCCCTTATGGAAAAGCTCAACTCCATAACAGCCGATTTTGCAGAAGACTTACCTGACGATTCATGGCAAACTCTCCTTGATGAATTTCTCGAAGAGGTTCCCGTTCCCACCGAAGAAGAGGAAAAGGAAGTTTATGATGAGTTGTCCTCAGACGAAGGTTATATTGAAGACCTTTCTGCAGTGAGTGTTTCCGAAGACGCTGAAGCAGAGAAAGCTGTCCCCGAAACATCAGAAGTAATGTCCGATTCAAAAGATGAGACTGCTTTAGGAGATACTGACGAAGAGGACAACAGCCAAAACGGTCATGAAAAATCTATTACCGAGGACAATGATACTACCACGCCCGAAGAAGATAATGACAGCTCTGAAGATACGGTTCAGAAAAAGGATGAGACACAAAACGTGCATCAGGTCAGGAAAACTCCCGCAGAATTAGCCGCCGCACTCGATTTTTATACGGATGATACCTATGTTGACGGACAGAGTTTTGACCCTATGACCATCGCCGCAGAATTCACAGCAAAAAAGAGTAAGCCCTCTTTTGAGGACTTGATGAGACCCATGCTGAATCCCGACGATCAGTAAACGGAGGCATAACTTGTTTATTTGTATATTAATTATGGTGCTGACGATAGCACTTGATCAGATTACAAAGCTTCTTACCCTTGCTTATCTCACCGATGCACCGATCAAGCTTATACCAAACGTACTTCACCTTACCTACGTTGAAAACCGAGGCGCCGCCTTCGGTATGCTGGCTGACCGCCGTTGGGTATTCATCGTGATATCCGTCGTTGCCATCGCCGGTCTTTTAGTTTATCTCATCGTGAAAAAACCGCAGGACAAGCTTCTTTCTATATCCCTCGCCCTCATTGCAGGCGGCGGTATCGGAAATATGATAGACCGTATTTTCCGAGGTTTTGTCGTTGATATGATCGACGTTACCTGCATAGATTTCTACGTATTCAACGTAGCAGATTCCGCTGTTTGTATAGGATGCGGACTCCTTATCCTTTATATGATTCTTGATGAAGTGAGGACGAGAAAATCAAAGAGTGAAAAGTAAACCGTGAAGAGAAGATGAAATTTTCCGACAAATCGGAGAATCACATTTTCTTTTCTCTTTTCAGCAATTTCTCAATTTTTTCAAATGTTTAAATGTTTACCGGACTATATAATTCCCGTACTCGACGTGCTTGAGGGGGCAGGATTTGAAGCGTATCTTGTCGGAGGTTGCGTCAGAGACAAAGCTCTGGGGAAAGCTCCAAACGACTACGACATCACTACCAATGCAAAGCCACACGAAATGATTTCGGTTTTCGAAGGATACCGCGTTATCGAAACGGGACTGAAGCATGGCACTCTTACGGTAGTGTCCGAGGGGGAGTGTGTGGAGATCACCACTTACCGTGTAGACGGTGAATATGCAGATAACCGCCACCCCACGTCCGTCAGTTTTACAGACGACATAACCCTTGATCTGTCACGCCGCGACTTCACGGTCAATGCCATGGCTTACAGCAGATGTCTCGGACTTTGTGATCCCTTTCACGGCATGGATGACCTGATGAAAAAAAACATAGTATGTGTCGGTGCTCCCGAGGACAGATTTAACGAGGACGGTCTCCGTATACTCCGTGCCCTGCGATTTGCATCCGTACTCGATTTTTCCATTGATGAGCCTACCTCTCGTGCTGTACACTCCATGCGGGATCTGCTTTTCTCCATATCAAAGGAGCGCATTTATACTGAAATCAAAAAGCTCCTGTGCGGCAACGGTGTCGTAAATATACTGAAAATGTTTCCCGACGTAATTTCCATCTGCATTGACGGTATATCCAATGATGCTGTAATTAATAGTGCCGACAGTATAGCAAAGCTGCCGTGTGACCCGATCATCCGCCTTGCATATCTTGTAAAGCTGTCAGCAGATGCCCTCGGAATCTCATCAAAGGAGCACGCTGTTTGTCTGACAAAGCGTCTTAAAGCTTCCACTGCTGACGTGAAACGCACATCAACCCTTGCGGAGCTAATAGATACAGCCTATCCCTACGATGATATCTCGATCAAACACATGATGGGCAAGGTTGAAAGAGACAATATTCTCGCCTATGCCGCGCTCAGACAAGTTTACACCGCGGACACAGCATCTGCTGAGCTATTTCTTGCGTCCTATGAAGACGTATATTCAAAGCATCCGTGCGTAAGAATATCCGATCTTTCCGTTGGCGGAAATGACGTAATATCAGTTACAGGCAGAAAAGGTGCGCAAATAGGCAAAACTCTCGAGTATCTTCTTGAAGAGGTCATAACAGGCAGAGTGTCAAACACCCGTGAATCCCTTATTGAAGTCCTTCAGAGCATTGCAGAGTAAAAATGAAAAAGATAACGCAAAGAGACTCAAATCCATATAAATATTCCGATACCAACAAGAGGTATCAGACCTACGACTACTACACCCGTCATACCTTCGGCGGAAAATGTGCAAGAGTACCTCTTGATGCAGGCTTTTCATGCCCCAACAAGGATGGCTCCTGCGGCAGAGGCGGATGTATATTCTGCCTCTCGGGAAGCGCCGCCGCACTTCCCGGTACATTAAAAGAACAGTATGACCGTGCAGTAGAAACAGCAGGCAGAAAGTGGTCTCCTGTGGGTTATATACCGTATCTTCAGGCGAACACCAACACATACGCTCCCGCAGACGTGCTTAGAAGGATATATGATGAAGCCGCATCCCTGCCCAATTCAGTCATGCTTGGCATTGCAACAAGGGCCGACTGCCTGTCAGACGAAGCTGTGGATGAAATAGTCAGAATATCGGAAAAGCTGCCCGTAATGGTAGAGCTTGGACTTCAAAGCTCCTCAGACATAACGGCAAAGAGGATCAATCGTGGCCACAGCTTTGAAGTTTTCCTTGCAGGCTATGGAAAACTCCGTGCCGCAGGGGGAAACGTAAATATAGGAATACATATTATCAACGGTCTCCCCGGGGAGACGAGGGAGGATATGATGAACACCGCCCGAGACGTTGCCCGTCTTGCCCCGGAGCAGGTGAAGATACATCTTCTGAACGTTCTGAAAAACACTCCCCTTGCGGAAATGTATCTGTCGGGTGAATATACTCCCATGGAGCGAGAGGACTATATCTCCACCGTATGTGATCAGCTTGAATTACTCCCCGAAAAGACCGTCATCGGACGCATCACAGGCGACAGCGAAGCCGACGTGCTCCTCGCCCCCGAATGGAGCCGCAGAAAAACTGAGATCACCAACATGATCGACCGCGAGCTTTACCTACGAGATTCTTGGCAGGGGAAGTTTTATAAGTGAAAATTGAGACACTTGAAAGATACCGTAATGAATATTAGTAAATGATTCGTTCTTTAATGATAAAGATAACGAAAATTTCAAATTATAGCACCGTAAAACTGCCCACGTTTCTACGGTGCTGTTATTATTTTATAAGGTATACTTCAATAGGTTTCCCCCTTTTTTGAGCTTCATTGATTACAAATTTTGTTCCCCTTGATATCCCATCCCAAATTGCTATTATTTCATCTGCATATTCAATTATTTCTATATTTCTCTTCAAAGCCGCACATCTACCGAACTTCTCCCACTGTGGTAAATATTCTGTCAGTTTTATATTTTTCTCTTTAGCATATTGAGCTGCACAGGTATCTATACCGGTTGCCCCTCCGGAAATAATCTCATCCGTATATTAAGGAATATATTCACTTATATCATCTAAATGAATCCCTCTTGAACCAATCACCGCAATCTTCATATAACACCTTTTTAATTCGTCATTATGATGTCATTATAACACCATTTCCGTTTTTGCGCAATAATTTCACTATAATTGAGTCATAATAATGTTGTTATATATGCGAGGCAATACAATGGACGATAAAATTCTGAGATACACGTTAAGAATAGACCGATATCTTTTCAAAAAATTCCGATACGTTGCGGAATATGAAGGTAGAAGCGCTAACAGAGAAATAGAGCAATTCATTAAGAAGCTCGTGGCAGAATTTGAAAAAGAACACGGAAAGATAGAGTTTGACGACGAAGACTAAGTCGTCGGTATGACAAACGAGTAGGAGGCTGACCATTAGTTGATCAGCCTCCTACTCGTTTGTCATACTGTCGTTTTACTTTGCAAGTTCAGCCAATATCTCAGATTTCTGACGGAATCCGACGATGCGGGACACTTCCCTTCCGCCCTTAAGGATAACCAGCGTAGGAATATTCATGATCCCAAACTGACGGGCAAGCTCGCCCTCGTCGTCTACGTTGATCTTACCTACGGTGTATTCCGGATGCTCCTCTGCGATCTCCTCAATGATGGGGGCGATCATCTTGCAGGGACCGCACCACGTTGCCCAGAAGTCTACAAGCACAGGCTTGTCACTTTTCAGTACGATCTCATCAAAATTTGCTTTTGTAATTACGTTTGCCATATTTTTCTCCGTTTCTCCGCGGTATGCGGTCTTTTTTGATTTTCATTTAATTATCTTTTTCTTTGTAGTAAAGCATACAGTGGCAATATCCTTCAAATTCGGGATCAGCCATCTGCTCTCGGAATTCAAGGCAAATACACTTGTTTTCTTCCGTCATTTCAAGACGGCAGGGACAATATCCTCCCTTAGCCTTGAGTCCTTCGCGAATAGACTTTACTATCTCTTCATCACTGTTCAGTCTGATTGCCATTTTCTCCCTCCTTTACTATCTCAAAATTTATTTTATCGTTATCGGTGAATTCAATATCCGTCTCACCGAAAACAAATCCGTTATCAGCCACCTGTGCTACACTCAGACTACCTATCTCATTAATATCGGTCGCCACTATCAGCTCTTTACTTATATAAACAGTGTACCTTCGTTTCCCGTCAATTACTATGACGCTGGATTCAGTAAAGCCGTCACCGAATACGTAAAGAACTCCGTTTTTTATGAACGACCTGTCGGATGAAATATCATGCCACCCGAAGCGCATATCAGGAATGTCATAAGGGAAAGTCCCTCCGTATGCGTATTTTTCTCCGAAGAAAATATCGTATGCTATATCGCTGAGCTTTTCCTTTGCCTCTTCCCCTTCACTTGCCAACTGATGTATTTTTGTTATTACTCCTCCGTCGATATCAAGCATTCCAAGAACCTTCGACGACAGCTCATAGGAATAGATATCCTCATCCGGGTGATCGAGAGAAAAATTACTCCATATTACATATTCCGTATTATATACCGAACCGCTTCTTATATCATCTTCCGTCAGATCAAGGCTCGGCTGATGGTCACCGAAAAATACGATGACAGTGTCCTCACTGATCTGAGACACCTGCGATAGCAGCTCGCCAATAAACCTGTCAGTTTCGTATATCTGATTGACGTAATACTCCATAGCGTAAAGTGACGCATCCTCATATTCGCCGGTTACCTTTATGTCCCCGTAATCTCCCGGGACGCTTACGTATTTTCCGTGAGCCTGTACGGATATGGCATAAATGAAATCCGCACCTTCGGTGCTCTTCACGGCACCGAGTATCTGTTCACATAGCACGTCGTCATGCGCCCAGCCGAGCATGTTCCGATCTACGTCGGACATATATTCAACCGGGGTAAAGGTATCAAAGCCTAAATTTTTCATTACGATATATCTATCGTAAAACGTTCCCGTGTGATTATGGAAGGAATGTGAAGTATATCCGTTTTTTCTCATGTAATACGCCATTGATTCGCACGGATTTTCCGTAAGATAGGTCTCATACGGATATTCTCCCAGTCCGAATACAGATAAAGGAATACCGCACAGCACCTCAAACTCGGTATTTACCGTGCCTGCCCCGGCAACGGGAACAGTCAATGCTCCCGAAGGACACGTCTCTCTTATTGCCGTAAAATTCGGTATAGGGTTTTCCGAAATTTCAAGTCCGTTTATCTCCTTAGGATCAAAGAAGGATTCAAGCTGAACGAAGATAACGTTAGGACGCATAATCTCCAAGGGATCATCTGCTGAATTCAAGGTAGTCTCTTCTTCAGGATCATCTCTGAGATCTGTCTCTGACAAAATTTCTGTCTCCTCCTCAGGCTCGTCACCGGCGGCAGTATCTGCGGTAGTCTCCGGATTTTTTTCCTCTGACAGCATATTTGATATATTCACTCTCGAATATTCGTCGGGTCTCTCGATACCTCTGTCAACACAGCTTAAGGAAAAGCTGTAGATAAAGCCGTATTCGCGATACACCTCGGGAAGATTCATGGAATCTATATCATCCGAAAAAACGAATGCGGACGAGATAAAAGCTGCAATGGTAAGAACTGACGATATCGCTATACACACTGCGGAATTTTTGTAGTCGGTCTTCTCCTTGGGAAGCTTAATCATCATTATTACAGCCAAAGCAATGGCTGACAATATGAGTAGCACTATAAGAAAAGCCTGGAGTGGAGAAATATATATGCCTATTATGCTGAAAACCGAAAATAATATACTGAAATCGACTGCCGACAACGGATTTATTCTGTAGCTGAGAAGTATACTGTTAGCTATAGCTATGCCGATCCAGAATCCCTCTACCAGAATAAACGTACCTATTCTTCTTGATGCGGGGAGAGTCAGAGTAAACGAAAAATATACTATGAGTACGGCGGAAACAAATGAAAGCGGGTGACGAAACATAAACGTCAATCCATACGGTAAACCAAGGTTCAAAACTTCCGCAAAAGTCACTGTCAGAACAGCCCAGACTACATATCTTGCAGACGGTAAAACGAATACTGACGAGATAAAGCGATATATCCTTATCACCGCATTTACTAACTTCTCTTTCATATACACTCCTTTCCAACGCTTATTCTGTATATCACCATTATTATACAGCCGCGGAACTTAAATTTCAAGTCGTTATTAAATATAGATTATGATTAAAATGTAAACCCCTGTCTTTTACCGGTATCAACACAAGGAAACTCATCAATTAACAAATTCCACTTGAATATGATCTTAAATTATGGTATCATATTATAGTATAGTAAAATTGAGAAAGTGTTTATTCTTCCGTTGTCCCCTTTGATTATTCAGACAGCTCAGGCTCAATACTCAAAAATAACTCTGTTTATACATCCTGCGGCTGAATGGAGGTAAGTCTGAAAATTAAGTGTGACTATGGCACACATCAGTTTTTCAGATTCAATTTGTGCCTTGCCGCCAAAAGGCGGGCGGCATTTATCTCAGACTCAAGGCTGAGATAAAACATCACAGATCAAAAAAGGCATGGTCATAAAGTATGAAGATCTCAGATATATTAAAATACGACGGACACCATCTCTCATTTGAGGTGTTCCCTCCCAAAACCGATACTGCATTTGAAAACGTCAAATTTGCCGCTGAGACAATTGCAAGGCTTTCCCCCACGTTTATGAGCGTCACTTACGGCGCAGGAGGGGGCACCAGCCAATACACCTTAGAGATAGCGAAGGATATCGAAAAAATGACGGGAATACCGACTCTCGCCCATCTCACCTGTGTTTCTTCTACCCACGAGACTGTCACATCCCGTATCGAAGACATGAAAAATGCCGGTATCGAAAACGTTATGGCTCTCCGAGGCGATCTCACACCCGAGCTTGCCTCCTCCGACAGAAGCGCATGGCATTATAAGCACGCATCCGATCTCATCAGAGAGCTTAAGGAATCGGATGCCGGTTTCTGTATAGGAGGTGCTTGCTATCCCGAGGTACATCCTGAAAGCTCCGACAGCCGCGATGATATAAAGCATCTGAAGGAAAAGGTAGATGCAGGCTGTGATTTTCTCACTACACAGATGTTTTTCGACAATAACCTCCTATATAACTTCCTTTACAGAATAAGAGAAGCCGGCATTACTGTCCCCGTAGTTGCAGGTATCATGCCGATCACTGCGGCAAATCAGGTAGAACGTGCCATAAAGCTTTCAGGCTCATTCATGCCTCAGAGATTCAAGAGCATCGTTGACCGTTTCGGTGACAATCCTGCCGCAATGAAGCAAGCGGGTATTGCTTACGCCACAGATCAGATAATCGACCTTTACGCAAACGGCATCACCAATGTTCACGTATATTCCATGAATAAGCCCGACGTTGCTGAAAAGATAAGGGATAATCTTTCCGAGATAATCACAAATCCTCTGAAAAATGTTTGAAGTATTAAAAAAAAACTACAATGCCCCTCCATTCTGCTTGTCCGAGGCTATGAGATATGCTTCATGCAGCAGATCCGAGGAGCTAAAGCCTCTTTTTCATTCAATGTTCAAGAAGGCTGAGGACGCACTCTCATACAGAGTCTGCTATGCAGAAGTCCCCGTGAAAATCGATATAAATACCGTTGACCTTGGTTTTACATCCTTCAACAGCCGAGACCTTGCGAAAAATCTTTCAGACTGCAAAAGTGCCATTATTTTTGCCGCCACCTTAGGTATACGCTTTGACAGACTCTGCTCGGCTCATTCAAGGACAAGCCCATCTGCGGCAGTTATACTTCAGGGAATCGGTGCTGAGAGGATCGAAGCTCTTTGTGATCTCTTCACAGAAGACGCGTTAAAATCGAAAGCTGTGCGCCCGAGATTCAGCCCGGGATACGGTGACTTTTCAATTGAGTATCAAAAAGACATCTTCTCCCTTCTTGACCCATCAAAAAACATCGGTCTTACCCTTACAGATAATTTTCTTATGTCTCCCACAAAATCCGTGAGTGCAATTATCGGGATACTCTGAATAAAAATTAATGCACGTAACTTTTTCACTAAACTAATCGAAAGGCAGAATTAATATGGCTAAAAAGTCCCCAAAATATAACGACCAGTCCATAACAGCCCTGAAAGGTGCGGACCGTGTCAGAAAACGTCCCGCCGTAATCTTCGGCTCCGACGGACTTGAGGGCTGTGAACATTCCGTGTTTGAGATAGTATCAAACTCCGTTGATGAGGCCCGCGAGGGTTATGGTAATACCATCACTGTTACCGCATACAATGACCGTTCCATTTCCGTAGAGGACCGCGGACGCGGTATTCCACTCGGATGGAACGAAAGTGAAAAGAAATATAACTGGGAGCTCATTTACTGTGAGCTTTACGCAGGAGGTAAGTATAACAATAACAGTGACGACTCTGCTTACGAATACTCCCTCGGACTTAACGGTCTCGGTGCCTGTGCAACACAGTATTCAAGTGAGTATTTCACCGTTTCATCCTATGACGGGAACAAAGTCTCGCAGATGGAGTTCAGATCAGGCGAGCCAGTTGGTGAGCTCAGAGTCACGGAGCTGTCAAAGAAGGAACGCCGCACGGGTACTGTCCAGCACTGGAAGCCCGACCTTCAGGTCTTTACCGATATCAATATTCCAAAAGAATACTTCATGGATATGCTGAAGAGGCAGGCTGTTGTAACGGACGGAATCAAGTTCGTATTCCGTTGGCAGAATGAAGACGGAAGCTTCGAAGAATATGAATACGTATATGAAAACGGTCTTGTGGACTATATCGCCGAGATCGCAGGTGATACAGCAGAGACAAAAACAGCGCTGTGGCATCTTGAGACAAAGGGACGCGACCGTGCAGACCTTGCTGACTATAAGCTGAAATGCGATATTGCCTTCTGTATGTCGAAGACAGTAAATACTCTTGAGTATTACCACTGCGCAAGCTATCTTGAACACGGAGGCTCTCCCGAAAAGGCTGTAAAGAGTGCATTCACCTATGCCATCGACAAAAGGATCAAGGCTCTCGGCAAGTATAATAAAAACGAATCCAAGATCACTTTTGCCGACATTGAGGACTGCCTCATTCTCATAACCAACAGTGTATCCACCCAGACCTCATATGCCAATCAAACAAAAAAAGCAATAACAAACCCCTTCATTGCGGAGGCTATGACCGCATTCATGAAGGAACAGCTTGAAATATTCTTTGCGGAAAATCCCGCCGACGCGGACCGCATTATGAATCAGGTGCTCATCAACAAGCGTTCCCGTGAAAGTGCTGAGAGTGCAAGACTCAACCTGAAGAAAAAGCTCTCCGGCGGAATGGATATAACGAACAGGATAGAAAAGTTCGTAAACTGCCGTTCCAAGGACGTTGAAAAGCGTGAGCTTTATATAGTTGAGGGTGACTCAGCACTCACATCCTGTAAGCTCGGACGTAATGCGGAGTTTCAGGCGATCATCCCCGTAAGAGGTAAGACACTCAACTGTCTGAAAGCGACTTATGCCAAGATATTCAAAAATGATATTATTGTAGACCTGCTCCGTCTTCTCGGATGCGGTGTTGAGATAAAGGGAAAGGTAAAGGGTGACATAGTACCCTTTGATCTTCAGTCTCTCCGCTGGGCAAAGATCATTATCTGTACCGATGCCGACGAGGACGGCTTCCAGATAAGAACTCTGATCCTCACCATGTTCTACCGTCTTCTT
>CAYYRY010000002.1:0-1220 GCA_964474245.1 uncultured Ruminococcus sp.
TAGGCTCGCGGAGAGTTTTTATGTATATTATACTGTCAGTTAACGGAGGGCTTGCCTTTGATCCTTGACCAAAGATAGATGATCGCCTGACCGGGAATGCCGAGGACGAAGATCTGCCAGATATTAAATCCGGCAGGGATCAGGGACAGATACAGCGATGCGAGGGACGTCCACATGAGAAACGATACGATAAGAAAATTGCGTCTTCTGTTGAACCAGATGGAATTGAACACCAGCCACACTATCATAGAGACGGGAATCGCATATGCAAACGCCAGCCAATGAGCACGCATTGTGGGTATGATAAGATCGAACATGACGAATATGAACGTGGCAACGGACCATACTATCAGTATACTGATGCAGGTGATAGCGGTGTGGTTATTCATTTTACGGGTCTTTACCGGCTCCGGAATGACTTCCGCTTCAACGTGATCCTCAGCTAAAAGATAATCCACGCTGACACCGAAAAGCTCGGAGATACTTTTTAACACCGTTATATCGGGTGTGGATTCGGCACGCTCCCATTTGGAAACGGCTTTGTCCGAATAGTTCAGTTTTTCCGCAAGCTCTGACTGCGTCATGCCGGCCTCGCGGCGCAGCTTGCTTATATTATCTGCAATAATTTGTTTGAGTTCCATGATCAGTGACTCCGATTGAGAAAAATTGAGCTTATCTGCAAAATTTACGAAAAAGTTGAAAACTCATCATCTATTTGCTACTATAAGTAGTATATCACAAAAAAGCACTGATTTCAAGGGCAAAATTATGAAAATTCTACCGTCCGTAGAGCTGTAGACGGGAATTCTACTGCGTGAAAATGCGTTGTTTACACCTTGGTAGAATACTGTGACTTGACTATCCCGGCTTTTTGGTGTATAATAGTATAGTAAATTGAAATATTACTGCATAGTGGGCAGAATATATCGGAGGTTTCCAAATGAGCGAATACACCTTTTTTGTTGATTCATCTTGCGATACACCTGAATCTTATCTTGCGGACTGGGGCGTAAAATGTATCGACCTTACATTTCGTTTCGCAGACTCCAATGAAGAATATAAAAATAACCAGATCGACGTAAAGGAATTTTATGACAGCCTCAGAAACGGAAGAGACGCAAAGACTTCTGCTGTAAACGTAGAAGAATTCAAGATGGCTTTCGAGCCTGAGCTTGCTGCAGGAAAGGACGTGTTCTATCTCGGATTTTCTTCCGGTCTCA
>CAYYRY010000002.1:1230-2329 GCA_964474245.1 uncultured Ruminococcus sp.
ACGTTCAATTCATCCCGCCTTGCAGCTAAAGAGCTTGCAGAGACTTATCCCGACAGAAAGATCATAGTTGTCGATTCTCTCTGCGCATCAACCGGATACGGTATGCTCGTGTATCTTACAGTAAAGAAGCTCAGAGAGGGTGCTACTCTTGAGGAAGCTGAGGAATATGTCAAATCAAGACGTCCTCATCTGTGTCACTGGTTTACTGTCGATGATCTTAATTTCCTGAGGCGCGGAGGCAGAGTGAGTGCAGTTGCTGCATTCGTAGGTACTGCGATCGGTATCAAGCCCGTTCTCCATATGAATAACGAAGGTAAGCTTATAAGCCGCTTCAACGTACGCGGCAGACGCAAGGCTATCAAGGCTCTTTGTGATAAGATGGGGGAGCTTGCCGAAAATATCAAGGAAGGTCCTGTTTACATCTGCCACGGTGACTGCAGAGACGACGCTGATCTTCTTGCCAAAATGGTCAAGGATGCTTACGGACTTGACGTTGAGATAATTGCATACACAGGTCCCGTGATCGGATCACATTCCGGTCCCGGAACTCTGGCGCTTTTCTTCCTCGGCAACGAGAGGTAAACGAAAAATAAACCAAGTAAACATATAATATATCAGTACCGCTGAAGCGGAGGAATGGATGATATAATGAGTGAAGTTAACAATTTTGACACGATGACACTTAACGGTTCTCTCTTTGCCGAAATGGTAAGCGCAGGTGCTGCTAATCTGAGAGCAAATGCCGAAGAAGTCAACGAGCTTAACGTATTCCCTGTTCCCGATGGCGACACGGGAGATAACATGAGTATGACTGCTGAGGGCGGAACATCCGCGCTCAGAAAGACCGATTCCGAAAATCTCGCTGAGATTGCCGGTGCGGTTGCAAGGGGAATGCTTCTCGGCGCGAGAGGTAACTCCGGAGTTATTCTTTCCCAGATGTTTGCAGGTATGGCGAGAGCCTTTGAAAAGTACGAAGAGGCTGATATTCATACTCTTTGTTCTGCCCTTGCCCTTGGTGTAAAGCAGGCGTATGCCGCTGTAATGAAGCCTACGGAGGGTACTATCCTTACCGTTGCCCGTGAGGGTGTGCAGAACACAG
>CAYYRY010000002.1:2339-44264 GCA_964474245.1 uncultured Ruminococcus sp.
TTGACGAAACGTGGTCTGTCGGTATGCTTTTTGAACATTTGGTTCGCGAAATGAAGCTGTCGCTTGACCGTACCCCTGACATTCTTCCCGTCCTTAAGGAAGCGGGAGTTGTTGACAGTGGCGGAGCCGGCATACTTTATATATTTGAGGGCTTCCTCAAAGCCATCAAGGGAGAAAAGGTAGAGGCTGTTGCGCCTCCCCGTGCTGTGGGAAGTGAGATCGACCTTACTGCCTTCGGCCCCGACAGTGTTATGACCTACGGATACTGTACTGAGCTTCTTCTTCAGCTTCAGAATTCCAAGGTGGATCCGGAAGAGTTTGACCCTGCGGTAATTACCGAATTCCTTCTCGGCATCGGAGATTCCATTGTATCCTTTAAAACAGGTACCATAGTCAAGATCCACGTGCATACTCTTACTCCGGAAAAGGTACTTGAGTTCTGCAGACAGTTCGGTGAATTCCTTACCTTGAAGATCGAGAATATGTCTGTACAGCATAGCGAAACTCTCGCTGAAAAGAAGGAAGAGCCTAAGGCTCCCGCAGCGCCCGCCAAGAAGGCGAGAACTAAGTTCGGCTACGTTGCTGTAGCAAGCGGAAGCGGCATTGAGAGACTGTTCCTCGACCTTGGCGTAAACTACGTTATCGACGGCGGTCAGACGAAGAATCCGTCTACCTCCGATTTCCTTGAAGCATTTGAGGAGACCAATGCGGACCACATATTCGTGTTCCCCAACAATGGTAACATCATTCTTGCGGCAACACAGGCATCTGAGATATATAAGGATTCCGTGATCCACGTTATCCCCAGTAAGGATATCGGAATGGGTTACGTTGCGATGTCTACTCTTGATATGTCAAGCGAAGACCCTGATGAGATCACATCTCAGCTTACCGCAGCTATGGAAAACGTAACTACGGGTAGCGTATCTCCCGCTGTACGTGATGCGGAGCTTAACGGCGTAAAGATCAAGAACGGAGAGTTTATCGGATTTGTCGGTAAGCAGATGCTTGTTTCAAAGGCTAAGATGACCGAAACGGCTTGCGGACTTGTTGATAAAATGCTTGAGGGCGACGACAAATTTATGCTAACCGTATTCTGTGGCAGAGACACTGCCGAGGCTGATGCAGCTGTTGTTGAAAGCTACGTTGCCGAAGCTTATCCTGACGTTGAAGTTTACCTTGCCGAAGGGGGACAGGATGTTTATCCCTTCATCTTCGTTGCAGAAGGTTGATTTGAAATTGAATAATCAGCGCCGTCTGAGGATCTTTGATTCTGCAGACGGTGCTTTTTGTTATGTGTAAATGAGCCTTAATTACTTATTATCAGCCGGGATTTTTATTATATATTATCGATACCAAGCAACCATTTGACATCTACTTTAAGGATTTCCGATAATACTTTTAATTCGTAATCGGTAACAAATCTGGTTCCTATCTCTATTCTGCTGATACTGTCACGCTCTATAATTACATTGTTGATTTGAAGACGAGCTGCGAGATCGCTTTGAGACAGATGCATAGTAAGTCTGGCTATACGTATTCTTTCGCCGCAAATATTTTTCTTGCCGTTAAAGTCGTAGATTTTCATTTTTACCCTTCTTTTCTTTTTTTTTGTGTATGTGTTAAAAATAGGAATTTTTCTTGACTTTAACATATTTATGTGCTATAATTGTGTTAAAGATCAGCAAACGATTGAAAAGGGGAGTTTTTATGAAAAGAATTGTCAGGATATTGTCTTTGTTCTTTTTGATTGGTTCGATCACGTTTATAATATATCAAGCCGGAGTTCTTGAAACATACAGATCGGAATTAGCAACGGAATCTGTGACCTCTGAGAGTGGGTATATACCTAATAACAGCATATCAGAGTACGAGAAATTGAGATTGGAAGATATTAAAAAATGGAAATCGGAACAAGTTAAAGAAGGGATAGGTCATGGCCTTTATATCATAGCTTTTACATCTGCGACAGTGTTTATATCAACTTTTTTTATTAAAAAGAGAATTGACTGAGTTATAAAAAACAATAGCGATAAAACTTAATATAAAAGGAGACAGCTAAATGAAAGATAAGGATACTTTCGGGAAGGAATTCACAAATATTACAAAAGATACATTCGTTGGAGTGTCTCTGTGTGGAAAAACACAGTTGTACACGGTAGAACTAATCATGTTTGCTATAGTGAGCTGGTTTTGGGCTTTTATTTTCGGATTAAACGTATATCAGACGAAGTTCAATGACAGGCACACCTTTAAAGTCGAGGATATTGAGGTTGTCTTGAAAAATCCCGTGGTGAAAACATTGACCTTATTGGGGGTTGCGATGTTTGTTGGAGGGATTTTTGTCCTTTTTTTAATGAAAAACAGCAAAATAACGGTGAAGCACGATCAAATACTCGGTAATACAAGTTTCGGTAATAAGATAAGTATTTCCGTAAATGACGTTATCGGTGTAAGTTATGGATTGTGTGACAGTATTATTGTTCATACTGTAGCCGGAAAGATTAGATTTTGGAATATTAATCAAAAAGACAGGGCTTACGAATGTATTAGAAAACTGTTGAGTAACAGATAAGTTTGGATATATTTCATGTGCTGAAAAATAAAGAGAACATATAAAAAGACGGCTCGCTATCATGACGGATAGTGAGTCGCCTTTTTATAATGTCATCGATATATTATGGATTCAGCTTTACTTATAAATATCAATAATGTCGTCTCTGCAGACGATGGAGAAGCTTCTGTTTCTGAGGGTGTTCATAAGATCTTCGTTTGTGACGATGGGATGATCCGTTACGATACCTGCGTCAACGTAGGTGTGTTCTCCGTGGAAGTCGCTGCCTGCGGTGAATATGGGTGCGTCACCGAGGCGGTGCTTGTCCCATTCGGCGGCGAAAAAGTCGTAATCCGGTATCTTGTCACTCTGACAGTTGAATATCTCATATCCGTCAAGGTACTTTGATTCAACCACGACACAAGATCCGCGACGGGGATGTGCCTGGATGAAAAGCATACCGGCTTCCTTCGTGCGACGGTACACTTCTTCGGGAGTGCGTGTACATATCTTCATGTCTTCCATGAGAAATTCGCGGTTGATTCCGTAGATGAGATAATCGTTCCTCGGCTTGTCAAGTCCGACTTCAACACCGAGAAGAACATTGAGCTTATCTCCAGCCGCCTCTTTGGCGCGTTCATACGCTTCAAATATCAGGTCAACGCATCTTTCATAGCCGCCGAGACGTTCTATTTCGTAGGTCTTCAGGTGGTTGGTCATGACGATGGTATCGATCTTTAGTCTGATAAACTTTCTTGCTACTTCATCGGCGGTCAGAAAACCGCATTCACTGCATTCTGCCGAATGACAATGGAGCTCGGTTCTGTAAAGCATATTAAATTCATCCTTTCAGCAGATTTCCCATTATTTCTTTTTTATGGTAAGTCCGATTCTCTTACGGGCGACGTCAACACTCTTGATTCTGACATTGACACGCATTCCCACGGAAAGCACCTCGGAGGGATGCTTTATAAAGCGATCCGATATTTCTGAGATGTGGAGAAGGCCGTCCTGGTGAACTCCGATGTCAACGAATGCGCCGAAGTCAATAACGTTTCTGACGACTCCCGAAAGCTCCATGCCTTCGGTCAGCTCCTCAATGGAGAGAACTCTTTCCTTAAGCTCCGGCGGGGGGAGAGAATCACGTATGTCGCGTCCGGGCTTCGCAAGCTCCCCGATGATGTCGTTGAGTGTGGGTATGCCGCAGCCAAGCTCTTCAGCAAGCTTTGACGTACCGTAGGACTTTACTTCATCGGCAAGACGGGACAGGCCGCCTGCTTTGACTTCACTTGCTGTGTAACCGAATTTTTCGAGAAGGGCGCGGGCAACGCCGTAGGACTCGGGATGAACGCCGGTGTTGTCGAGAACCTCGTCGGAATCCGGAACGCGGAGAAATCCTGCCGCCTGTTCATATGCCTTGGCACCGAAACGGGGAACTTTAAGCACTTCCGCACGGGTGCGGAACTCTCCGTTGGCATCGCGGTATTTTACGATATTCTTTGCACCGGTCATGTTGATGCCGGCGATATATGAAAGAAGTGAGTAGGATGCGGTGTTAAGGTCAACTCCGACAGCATTTACGCAGCCTTCGACTACTCCCGAAAGTGCTTCGTCGAGACGGGACTCCTTCATATCGTGCTGATACTGACCGACACCGATGGACTTGGGATCGATCTTTACAAGCTCAGCGAGGGGGTCCTGCAGACGGCGTGCAATGGATACGGCGCTTCTTTGGGTAACGTCGAAGTCGGGGAATTCTTCTGCGCCGAGCTTTGATGCCGAATATACCGATGCACCTGCTTCGGAGACTATGATATACTTGGTACCCGTATTCATCTCGCCGAGAAGCTCAGCAATAAACATCTCGCTCTCACCGGAGGCTGTGCCGTTTCCTATGGCTACAACGTCAACTCCGTAACGGCGGATGAGCCTTTCCGTGATGCGCTTTGCTTCAGCGATCTTTTCATGGGGTTTTGTGGGATAGATCACTGCAGTATCCACAACGCTTCCCGTGGGAGTGATGACCGCAAGCTTACAGCCTGTTCGGTATCCGGGGTCATATCCGAGGACGGTCTTGCCCTTGAGAGGTGCGCTCATGAGAAGCCCCTTGAGGTTCTGTGAGAACAGCCCGATGGCTGCCTCGCTGGCACGTTCAAAAAGCTCTGCGCGTATCTCGCGCTCAACGGAGGGTGAAATGAGTCTGTCGTAGCTGTCCTCAACCGTAGCGCAAAGAAGCTCTGCGACGGGACTCTTTTTATTCTTAACAACATTTGAGGTGAGGTAATTTACGATAAAGGCACGGTCTACGTTTACCGATACTTTAAGCACACCTTCCTTTTCCGCACGGTTGAGAGCAAGGATCCTGTGGGAGGGGATCTTGGCTATGGCTTCGCTGTATTCGTAATACTGTGAGTATACGTCGCCGTCGGTGAGCTTTTTGGATTCGATAATGCCGTGCTTGGCTGTAAGAGTACGGATGCCTCGACGGTAGTCGGCGTTATCGGAGATGTCCTCTGCAATGATGTCGCAAGCACCTGCCAGAGCTGCATCAGCATCCGGAACGTCATCGTTTATGAAGCCTTCAGCGACTTCGCGGACGGTGGGGGCGTAGGAGCTTTTTTGCTCCATGATAAGGGATGCCAGAGGCTCAAGTCCTCGCTCTCTTGCAATGGAGGCACGGGTACGTCTCTTGGGACGGTAAGGACGGTAGATATCATCGATCTCAGTTACTGTTTCTGCGGCTGCAAGGGCGGACACTATCTCTTCGGTCAGCTTTCCCTGTGCATCTATGAGCTTCTTTACGTCCTCGCGCTTTTCTTCAAGATTGCGGAGATATGTAAGTCTCTCGGTAAGGCGGCGGAGCTGATCGTCATCAAGACCGCCTGTTACTTCCTTGCGATAACGTGATATAAAGGGGACGGTATTGCCTGCATCGAGAAGCTCAACGGCGGCGTCCACCTGATTTAATCTGATATTCAGCTCAAGAGCGAGTTTTTCATTGATGGTCATATGATTGCCTTTCATGGTGATTTTATTTGTGTATTATTGTTTTGCCGTGTCTGCAACTTCAAGCAGGGCACGCACTTCATCATCGGTCAGATTTCGCCACTCTCCCCGATTTAAGCTTTCGTCAAGGGTCAGTGTGCCGAACTTTATTCTTTCAAGGAATTCGATCCCGCTTCCGACAGATGCGAGCATTCTCTTTATCTGATGAAATTTGCCTTCGGTTATGCTGATCGTACCGTCGTTGGGGGTGTTCATATTAAGCTTTGCAGGGGCACTCACGAAGTCACCGAGATCGACACCCTCTTCGAGAGAACGGATCATGTCGTCACTCAAAGGTTCACTGCAACGGAATCGGTATGATTTTGCCACGTGATGCTTGGGCGACAGAAGCATATGGGCGGTGTCTCCGTCGTTTGTTATGAGGAGCAGTCCCACGGTATCTATATCAAGTCTTCCGCAGGGAAAGCAGCCTGCCTTTTCATACTCCGGTGGGAGGAGCTTCATTACGGTGTTGTCCGATTTTTCTGTGGAGCTGATGTACCCCTCGGGTTTATTCAGCATGACGTAGAAGTTTTTTTGCCAACGGATAGTCTCGCCTCCGTATACGACGGTGTCATGCTCCGGGTCTATATGTACGGAGGCGGTTTTGACCACCTCTCCGTTTACACTGATCTTCCCGTGCCTGACAGCGGCAGAGCATTCCTTACGGGACAGCTTGCCGATGGTTGTGAAAAATTTGTCAAGTCTCATTTTGACTCCGATTTATTTTCCTATGGTTTAATGATATACAGCGGTGTCTCAGGACATGGCGAAGTAACATACAACCGCACAAAGCATGAGCAGTACGGATGCTGTCCCGCCGAAGATCATCCCGATAAGGACACCGCCTATAAATTTATGAAACATATACCAGAACCGCATAAGTCCTCCGGGTAAGACTTTTTCATAGTATTCCCGTATGGCGCGGTGTGATACGTATATTAAAGCTCTTTTGCCGTCAATTCGATGATGAGATCCATGTCGTCACTCTGACCTCTTGGATCAAGGGCGGCTTTGTTTCTGCGGATCTCTCCGCAGCGTCTGCATTTGTGGTATATAATGAACCCCTTTTTGGGATCCGGCTCTGTCTTGACTGCATCCATGATACCGCCGCAGTCGGATGCACGGTCGCCCGGATTTATGTCAAGGTGTAACGATGCAAGACAGTAGGGGCAGTGATTGCGGGAGGTGTAGCCGAGTGGCTCTACCTCTTTGCCGCAGGCGGCACAGGTGAAGCCGCTGTCATTTTTCGTGAAGCGTTTGGTCTCCATTATTTTTTACCTATTCTTTCGGCTTCTGCATCGTAAATGCGCTCAAGCTTTCTTGTCATGGCTTCTGCAGTGAATCGTTCTTCAAACATACGTCTTGCACCTTCGCCGAGCCTCAGTCTCAGGTCAGCATCATTCATGATGCGGATGATAGCCTCTGCCATTGCGTGGGAATCCTTAATGGGAACGAGGTACCCGTTGACGTCGTTTTCCACCATGTAGGGGTTGCCTCCGAAGGAGGTGACTACTGCGGGGATGGACAGGCTCATGCCTTCGCCCAGTGCCATTGATGTAGCCTCGGTTCCGTATGAGCAGTTGAGGCACAGGTCGGTGACGTGATAATAAGGGGCGAGGTCGGTGATAAATCCTGTGAATATCACATTATCTTCGATACCAAGCGCCTTTGCCTTCGCTTTAAGGACGTCCTCTTCGCTTCCTCTTCCCATGATGAGTACCTTAATGTTAGGATGAGTTTCAGATATTTCCTTTACGGTGTCAAGGAGGTATGCGTGTCCCTTATAGTGCTCAAGACGTGCGGCGATACCGCAAACGAAATCTCCGTCGGACAGCTTCAGCTCCGCACGCTTTGCGGCGATCTCCTCCTCGCTGACGTCTCTCAGCGGAAGAACGCCGTTGACGATAACTGTGATCTTCTTTTCCGATACGCCAGTTTCTGTGAGATTGTCCTTGGCTGAGTCAGCAACCGCGATGATCTGTGTTGCAAGGGTATTGTTCACGAATCCGTTGATCTGTTTTCCCGGGAAGGTGGTCAGCTTACGGGGCATATCAAAGGTGCAGTGGCGCGTATAGATACGGCTCTTTACACCGCCGAGGAACGCCGCAAGCTTTGCGGAAAAGGCTGAATGCGTGTGTACTATGTCGGGCTTCTCCTTCTTAAAAAGCTTGATGAACTCAGAAATTGCCGCCATTTCGAAGGACTTGTCGTGACCGTGCTGAAGAGGTATAACGCGATAGCCTTCGGCTTCTACCTTGGGAGCAAGTGCCGCACCCTCGGGAAGGCATACGGAGATGTCATACTTGTTTCTGTCAAAGCAACGAAGATAGTTTATAAGGAGCGTGCCTGCTCCTCCAATGTTGGTGTCTGTGAGAATGTGCAGAATTTTTATCTTTTCCATATTAATCTCCATTCAGCCGGTGGCTGTACAAATAGTAGGATTCGGATGTTCTCAGCTACGTGATGATTTCTCTTGAAGGGGGATGTGTCAGCTTTTATTTTTCTTGAGAAGGGCACATAGAATGAAGCGTGCTTCTTCAGAACGAAGAATGAAGCTGGCGATAAAGTAAGCGGGAGCCGCTGCCAGAACTGACAGGACGATGACGAGTATGTTATTTGTTACATGAGATGAGACGAGCATGATCACGGGGATCATTGCACATGATGATATTATTGACACAGCAACGTCGATTATATCACGCAGGTTAAATCTGCAGACGTAAAGCTTGTGAGATACAGCGAGGTTTATGGCAAGATTTAGTACCGTCGAAGCTGCGGTTGCAAGAGCAATGCCTCCGACGCCTAGCTTATCAGACAGGAAGATAACGAGTGCGATATTGAATGCCATGGAAACGAGAGAGGAAATCATTGACACCTTGGGCTTTTCAGCAGCGAACAGAGCCTTGACGATAACCTCGTTTGCTGCCATGAATATCATTCCCACTGCGTATCCTGTGAGGGCGGTAGCCGTCAGCGCGGTATCGGCGGAGGTGAACTCGCCTCTTTCGTAAACGAGGGAGGTGAACTGAGTTGCCAGCATCATGATGCCTACGGTGATGGGGGCTATGATATACACAAGGGTCTTGACCGATGTGCGCATCATCTTCATTGCGCCGTCTCTGTCCCCTTCAGCCTCTGCTCTTGAGAAGAACGGGAACAGAAGGTTGGTTGCTACGAAGGAGAATATACCAACCATCATAGTGTAGAGCCTGTTGGCATAACCAATGGCGGTCATGCCTCTGCCATCCTCGATACCTGAGGCAAAACGTGCGTTTATCAGGCTGCAGACCGGTACCGTCCATGTACCGATGAGGATCGGAATGGAGTTTTTTGCGGCGCGGAGCAGATCGGAATCGAATATTTTTAACGTGGGTCTGTATCGGAAACCGAGACTGTGAGCCTTGGGCGCCTGAACGAATGCCTGCGCCGCCCAACCGATGACCATGGTAACACCAAGTCCCATAACACCAAAGACTCGGTTGAGGGAGAAGAGATAGGTGACCATTATTAAATTGGAAACGAGACTTATGAGTGCCGGAAGATTATATTCTCCGAGGGACTGCAGGATGCCGACGTAGGAGAAGGCAAGCCCCGTGAATATTATCATTGGGAACATGATGCGCGTCAGCTTTACGGCAAGAGCAGTAGCTTCAACATTGATATCGGGGGCTATGGCTGAAACGAGCGCTTCAGCGAAAACGACACCCACCGCGGCAATTACGATACATATTAAAAGGATGAAATTTACGTAGGAATTGGCGAACTTCATGGCATCGTTTTTTCCGCGTCTGACCATGATCGAATTGAACACGGGAATGAAAGCCGCGGTGACTACTCCACCGATGACAAGGTCAAAAACCGTGACAGGTAGACGGGATGCGGCCTCATATGCCACAGCTTCAGTGCCCATGCCGTAGTAGTTGGCAACGAGGATATCTCTGAATAATCCGAGGAATTTTGCTATAACGGTTATTGCCGCCATAATAACGGCATAGCCGAGGAAGCTCTTGCCTTTTTTTTGCTTGTTTTCCATTATACACGACCGTCCCATTTTGTTTATCTGTCTGACTTTAATCTTACCACAAAAAACGGGCGGTGTCAATGAAAATATACTAAAGTACAGCATACGGTACGTCCGGCGTTTTTTTAGGTGTGTACAGAGGTGCGGTTAAACGAATTATTTTTGTAAGTGTTGCCAAAAAGTTCGACAATCCTATTGACATCATGTATGAATTAGTGATATAATTTAAAGGAAAGGTGTCTTGTGCTAAAGCACTTTGCAAAGACGGGGCGTATCCTTCGTGTACATGCGGGATACACGTGTACCACCCCCATGACAGCGCAGCTCCAATTATGATTCGGAAGGAACGCCACGGATAATGAAGGTGAACGGAAAGATACTTTTTTCTTCTCTCAAGGGAGGCGTCGGTAAGTCAACGGCGGCTACTCTTGTGGCGGCATCTCTTGCCGAGGACGGGTACAAGACAGTGCTTGTAGATCTTGACTTCCGTTCCAGAAGCCTTGACCTCATATCGGGTGTTACCGACAAGGTCATTTTTACCTTTGATGATTTTCTTCTCGGGAGATGCAGTGCGGATGCCGCACTTGTTCCAGTTCTCAAGTGCTCCTCCAAGAAAAATCTCGGCGGAGAGGGACAGCTTCTTCTGTGCCCTGCCTGTGCTGAGACGGTCTTTGAGTCCGGCGGCGACGATATGTACGCCAAGATCCCCGAGGCTCTCGACAGACTAGTAGCAGAGTCCGGTGCGGATTTCGTTATTTGTGACACCGGTGCAGACAGCCGTATTCCAACCATAATTGCCGAAGGCTTTGCCACTCTCGCCGTTATCGTTTCGGAGCAAAGCAGAACCTCGGTGAGAGCAGCTGAGGCAACGGCACAAAGACTGTCAAAGTGTAAGTGCGTTAAGTCTGTGAGACTTTTGATAAATAATTTTGACGTGGAAGCTGCAAGACGCGGCGGAAGGGCGGGTATACTTGAAATGATCGACGGATGCTCCGTCAGATGTATCGGAGTCATTCCGGAGGACAGATCCATTGCTGCAAGGCAGGATGCCGGACTTCTCCCCCACAGATCATCCCCCGTTATCCCGGCTTCACGTAATATTGCAAGACGTATTCAGGGAATTGAAACTCCCCTGTTTTATAAAATGAAAAAAGAAAGGCGCAGAACTGTTCTGTAGCTTTAATAATACACACAGAAAGGATACACAACTATGGACATCGCCCTCATTGCCGACGATACTAAAAAAGAACTTATGACTCAATTTTGCATAGCATACTGCGGAATTCTGTCGAAGCATCATATTTGCGCGACAAGTACCACCGGTAAGTATGTATCCGATGCAACGGGTCTTGATATCGATCTGCTTCTCGCAGGAGAGCATGGCGGACAGCAGCAGATCACTTCCCGTATTTCCTACAACGAGATCGATATTCTTTTGTATTTCCGCAGTACTACTCCCAATATCAACCGTGAGCTTGAGGAGTCAGACTATAACCTTCTCCGTATGTGTGACGTTCATAACGTTCCGGTCGCTACCAATATAGCGACTGCGGAGGTCCTTATCTGCGCCCTTGAAAGAGGAGATCTTGACTGGAGAGAGATCGTAAATCCCCGTTCCGATTACAACCGCCGCCGCCGCGGAATTCTGTATTGATTCGGGTACGGTATGAACATGAAAACAATACTGACACGTGCAGCGGCTATTGTCGCTGCCGTAGTTGTACTGGCACTTCTGACCTCGTGCGGCGTGAAATACGAGGAGTCGGAGATCACGTCGGCGGCAGCAGAGCTTATTGAGGCTTCTTATGAGATAAACACCATCTACTTCGGCTCGGGACTTCCCGGGGTTAAGTCCGATGATGAAATACTGAAGCATTATGAGATTGCCGAGGACAGCCCATACCGCACCGAACAGGAAATCAAAACTGCGACCCTTGCAGTATATACGGAAGACTATTGTGAATATCTCTTCGAAAAGGCGTTCAGCGGATTTTCCGTTTCTCTCGGAGATGAGGACAGCGTTGATTCCGAGGAGATAATTGATGCAAGATACGTGGAATATGCCGGAAGACTCGTTATTCTTCCCATTGATGAAGACGAGATAATGAAGCTTGACCGCACGTATGATACTGCGAATATTAAGGTAGTAAAACAAAAAAACGGCAGAGTTACTCTGTCGGTGCCGTCCTTCGTAGACGGTGTTCCGGATGAGGATATTACTCTTACCGTTATCAAGACGGATAACGGATGGAGATTTGACAGTCCGACCTATTGATGCCTTATGTCCGTCGGCAGCGCCCCTGCTCATGACAGCGGGATTGCGTTGCCGATTTGTTTTTGGACGGCTCCTGACCGACTTTTTATGTGTCCGGTATGTAGAGACAGACAAGGCAGTACGGAGCTTTAATCAAGATTTCCGCTTCGGCGGAATGAACGGAGACGAAAGTAAGTGAACGTTAAGATATTGATGCTTGGTGACGTTGTAGGTGTCTGCGGATGCGATTATCTGGCGTCCAAAGGACGGCTCAGACAGTTTGTGCGCGACAATGGGATATCTCTCGTTATAGCAAACGGAGAAAATTCCGCCGACGGAAACGGCATTACCCCAACCTCTGCAAGAAGCCTGTATGAGGCGGGCGTTGATATAATTACCGGCGGTAATCATACCTTCAGAAAAAAGAACATCTATTCCATGCTTGACGACGAATCGGGACTTCTGCGTCCTGCCAACTATACATCCCACGCTCCCGGAGTGGGACATATGACGGTGGAGGTATTCGGATACAGGATACTTGTAATTAATTTGTCGGGGCAGGTTTATATGGATACCCATATTTCCTCCCCGTTTGAGAAGCTCGACAGTATCCTTTCGTTTGAGTCGGGACGGTATGATGCTGCTGTTGTGGATATTCACGCAGAGGCCACCAGCGAAAAACTCGCTCTTGCGAGATATGCAGTGAACAGAGTATCGGCAGTTGCGGGAACTCATACTCATATTCCCACATCAGACGTGCGTATCCTCGGAGGATATACGGGATATATTACAGACCTCGGTATGTGCGGCTCCCATGCAGGGGTTTTAGGCGTAAGGACCGAGGATATAATAAGAAAATTCCTGTCTCCCTTTCCCGTTACCTTTACTCCTGCTGAGGGAGAAGCTGAGGCGGAGGGGGCTGTATTTACCATAGAGCTTCCGAGTGGCAGATGCATTGCCGCGGAAAGCTGCAGATTCTGATCTTATATAACGAAAGGAAACGCGTGGATGAGTGGAAATGAGCTTATATACCCCAGCGACGTAATGAGCGAGGAGTCGGCGTCACAGATATCTGCGGCGTCTCTTGCGTATCTCGGAGACTCTGTGCTTGAGGTACTCGTGAGAGAAAGGCTTGTCAGAGAAGCGGTGAAGAATCCGAGCGTGGTGGCTTTGAAGTACGTAACTGCACCTGCTCAAAGTGATGCATTTGCCAATATAGAGAACTCCCTCAGCGAGAAGGAAGATGATATGTTCCGCCGCGGAAGAAACTGTGTACACTCCGGTGTTCCGCGCCATGCAACCCCTTCACAGTACAGAAGAGCAACCGGACTTGAAGCTCTGTTCGGATATCTGTACCTGACGGGAAATATGGATAGGGCACGAGAGCTTTTCTCCAAGGCTTATCCTGAGCTTGATAAATAAAAAATGTTACCAAAGTATTATATTTTTTGCATATATCTTGATTTTGATATATGAAATATCATATAATAAAGGTAAAGCAGAATTCACCGACTGAAAGGAATGTGTAATCATGCCTAAGTTTGAAAATAATAAAACCATTACTTTTTCCATCCGTGAGGAGGAAAGAGACAGAGAACGCCATGCGAAGTTGAGAGCCGTTTACGATGCTCTGACAGAAAAGGGATACAATCCCCTTAACCAGATCGCCGGCTATATTCTTACCGAGGACCCCACCTATATAACCAACCACCGAAATGCGAGAGCCATTATGAGCAAGCTCGACAGAGACGAGCTTCTCAATGCACTTCTCAAAGAATATCTCGGCCTTTAAGTCTGTTGTATGGAAAAGGTCGTGCTGACCGAAAGGCTGCAACCCGTGTCAAGACTTGCCTTCGGCTCACTGACTCTCAGTCCCATGCAAACAGCTATGCGGACGGATGAGGCTGCGGATATAATCGCATATGCCTTCGAAAGAGGAGTCAACTTCATCGACACGGCACAATACTATAAAAATTACCACATCATACGCCGGGCTTTTGAAAAATACGGAAAGTCCGACGATATTGTGCTGTCTACCAAAAGCTACGCCTACGACAGAGCAACCGCTGAAGCATCACTTGAAGAGGCAAGACGTGAGACCGGACGGGACGTCATAGATATTTTTATGCTTCATGAGCAGGAGAGCTATGATACGCTCCGCGGTCACTCTGAGGCGCTTGAATACTTTTTCGAGTGCCGTGAAAAGGGACTTATCCGTGCGGTGGGTGCTTCCATGCATCACGTAGCCGCTGTGAACGGTGTTTCAAGACTTGCCCGAGCACGGGGAATGTTGCTTGACGTGATCCACCCCATATATAATAAAGCCGGTATCGGCATTGCTGACGGGAAGCTTGATGATATGGCGGCAGCTGTAAAAGAAGTCCATGGAATGGGCGTTGGTGTGTTCGGAATGAAGGCACTTGCAGGCGGTCACTTATGTGCATCTGCCGCTGAGGCGTTTGACTTTGTTCTCGATTCGGGGTTTGTCGATGCCGTTGCCGTAGGTATGCAGTCCGTGTCCGAGGTGGATGCCAATATCGAGTATTTCGAATCCCGAAGCTTTTCTGAAAATCATCAAAAGGAGCTTTCAGAAAAGAAACGATACCTTCACGTGGAGGAATACTGCGAGGGCTGCGGTGCCTGCGTATCGCGTTGTCCTGTCGGTGCCATGAGGCTTGTTCCGAACAGCACCGCTGATAACACAGATGGCGAATTTGTACACAGCTATACCCATCATGCAGAGTGTGACAGCGAAAAATGCGTTCTATGCGGATATTGCTCCGGCGTTTGTCCCGTCTTTGCAGTTAAGGTGTACTGATGTTCCTTGAAGTTTACTTGCTTTAACGTGCATTATACATAAGCGGATGCGACATGGAGCATATATGTGAGCTTTACTAAAGTATTATCATTATCGGAGATGCCATGATCATATATTCTTTGCCTTCTTCGGCAATGTCGGAGAATCTTCCGAGTGGCGCTGTAATAGCCCTCGGTTTTTTCGACGGAGTCCATCTGGGACACCGTTTAATAATTGATACTGCAAGACGTGAAGCGGACAGGCGCGGAGCAGTTCCGTGCGTCTGGATGATATCGTCCGGCGACAAGGAGTACAAAAGCGGCTCTCCGTATCTTGTTTGTGAAAGCGAAAAGTCAAATCTTCTGTATGAAGCAGGCGCAAGGTTTGCCGCAGTGTATGATTTTTCTGAGCTTCGTAACCTTGACGGCGAACATTTCGTATCTGAGATCTTAAAGCGGGAGCTTGGTGCATCCTGTGTCGTGTGCGGCTTTAATTTCAGGTTCGGCAAGGGGGCATCGTGGGACGTTTGCGATCTTACCCGGATTTGTATGAAGCATGGTATTGACGTGGTAGTGTCTGATGCAGTAACTGACGAGGCGGGAGAATGTATTTCTTCAACCAGAATCCGACAGTTGATCTCTGAGGGTGAAGTGGCTGAGGCGGCGCTGATGCTCGGAAGACCGTACAGCTTTACTTCGACAGTGCTTGAAGGCAAGAGGCTGGGACGCCGACTTGGCTTTCCTACGGTAAATCAGCTTCCGGAGGACGGAAGGCTTATGCCAAAGAGAGGCGTTTATGCAGTTTGCGCGGAGTTTGAGCTTGATGGTAAGGTGTATTCGTATCCGGGAGCCGCAAACGTAGGCTTTTGCCCGACATTGGCCCGTACGGAGGCGGTATCGACAGACGCCAACGGTACAAAGCCACATTCCATAGGTGTGGCGTCTGAAGGACACGCAGTATGTGAAACGTACATTGCAGACTTTAGCGGAGACCTTTACGGTAAGACTGTGAAGATAATGTTTTTGGAGAGACTTCGCGGAGAGACGAGGTTTGCATCCGTTGATGAGCTCAAGGCACAGATCGGAAATGATGCCGAGAGAGCTGTGAAAATATACAATGAAATTTACGGAAAAGGAAAAAATGATTGATTCTTATAAAAGATCTGCGGGCGGTCTGCTTTGCAGAATAACGTCAATGCTTATGGCGATGATATTTGTGCTGTCAATGACTGCTTTGCCGTTGGCGGCGGAGGAACAGGCGAAAGATGAAGTTGACCCGTATGCTGTTCCCGAAATAGAAGCAGCGCCATATATATATATGTATAATTTTGAAAACGACACCGTTCTTCATGAAAAAGGAGATATGAATCTTCCCGTATACCCCACGTCTACCGTGAAGATAATGACGGGAATCGTCGCTATAGAAGCTCTCGGAGATGAAGTGAAGACCAAGTCTGTCACCGTAACCGAGGAGATGCTTTCAAAGGTGGTGGGTAACAGCGTCGGCTTTATGGCCGGTGAAGTTGTCACAGCTGAACAGATGCTTTATTCAATGCTTGTGAACAATGCAAACGATGCGGCGATCATCCTTGCTTATATCGTTGCGGGAAACGTTGAGGATTTCGTTATCATGATGAACGAAAAAGCTTTTGAGATAGGTGCACGCTCAACGTCATACAGTAACCCGACGGGTATGCACAGCGACTCCATGTACACGACGACTGCCGATACGGTGACTCTTGCGAAATATGCCTATAAGAATCCGTACTTCATGGAGATCGTCAGCTCTCAGACATATCTCATGGAAGAGACCAATATGTCCGGATTCCGCAAGTTGTATAACAGAAATTGCCTTATGTCCAAGTATTACCGAAGCGATTATTTTTATTCGTATGCTATCGGTATGAATGCAGGCTCTACCGTGCAGGGCGGATATTCGTCCGTTTCCGTTGCCCGCAGTCCCGAGGGAGATCTGACATACCTTTGCGTAATTATGGGCGCACAGGCTGTTGAACCCGAAAATGAGGGCGGCGAGAAGATTCTGACAAACTACAGCGGTGCCATTTCAATGTTCAACTGGGCGTTCCGTTCCTTTGGGTATAAGGATGTGCTGTCCCAAAAGACCGTTGTGTGCGAGGTTCCCGTAGGACTTTCATCCACGGCGGATTACGTGACACTCGTTCCGTCGGAAAAGCTGTCGGTGTTCCTTCCCTCAAACATCGATCTGAAAACTGCGATAAAGGTGACCAGTACCACTGATGAAAACGTAAACGCTCCCATCACAAAAGGACAGAAGTTGGGCAGTGCCAAGGTAATGTACGGAGACGTAGAACTTGGCAGAGTTGACCTTATAGCAACGTCTGATATCACGAGAAGTGAATTTCTCTTTGCCTTAGAGAGGATCAGCGAGTTTACAAGGAGCAGATTCTTCATTGCGACTGTGGTTTCAGTAGTTATTCTTTCCATAGTTTACGTACTCGTGCAGGCGAGATCAAGACAGAAGAGACTGCGTTCCCGCGTGCCGAGAAATTACAGAAAATAAGCTTTTCGGTGAGCTCAAACTTATATTTGTACGTCAAAGCGCCCCTCAGGGATATTCCCGGAGAGGCGCTTGATCGCTTTACCGCCGTACGTCAAATACGTTTGCTTTTCCGTCGGAGACGGTGAAATCTATTTCGAATCCTGCGTATGCCATGGTATATATTCTGTCGTCGTTTTGATATGACGGACGTGGGTCTTCTGCTAAACAGGCAACTGCGGCGGCACGTTTGTCTTCAGGAAGAAGACGCAGAAGCTCTTCGGGAAAATCCACGGTCAGATGGTGCTCCTTTTCAAAATCGGCATATCCTCCCACGGCATCCGGACGGCTGTCGGCGAAGGGGAGATAGGGCTTTATGTCGTATATGGGAGTGTTATCAAGAAGGTCTACTCCCGAAACATTGAGGACGGTGCCGTACTTTTCGGTCTGCTCTACGGATATCAGCTTAACGCATGAAAGTCCGAGGGAATTGGGACGGAAGGGAGAACGGCTGGCGAATACGCCTACCTTGCGGTTGCCTCCGAGACGCGGCGGTCTGACGGTGGGAGACCATGTACCTGAGTTTTCCCTGTTTGCCATGGAAAAGCCGAAGATAAGCCACAGATGCGAAAAGCTCTCGATCTCGCGGAGCGCGTCGGGATTACGGTATTTGGGTTCAAATATAACGGTACCCGCAAGCTCATTTACCCTGCCGCTTTGACGGGGGATACCGAACTTGTCCTTGAAGTCGGTTCTGATATGTGCTATGGGCTCTATAGTCAGCTTTTCGCTCATTGTATATCTCACCTGCCGTACTTTTTTGAATAATTCCGTAGGAATATTCTATCATAATTTTCCCCGAAAGTCCATAGTAAAGATAAAAACTGAGAATAATCAAAAAAATCGAAAAAATCTGAAACTTTTTTTAATTTAGGTATTGCATTATAAGAAAAAGTGTGATATAATAAACGAGCCTTGAGCAAGGCCCGTTGGTCAAGCGGTCAAGACGCTAGCCTCTCACGCTGGAAACGGGGGTTCGATTCCCCCACGGGTCACCAAAAACGAAAGCACTTCGAAAGAAGTGCTTTTCTGTTTTTGGAACGATGTGTTCCGCAAGCGGAACGTGATGCGCACGATCTGCGTGATGTATCCTTCGGACGTGATGTGCGTTGCGCGCGTGAGGCGGAACACATCACATCACTGCGAATGAAATGAGCAACATCACTGTGCGGAGCACAACATCACTTGACCGTCAGGGCATACATCACTCTTTACAAACTATCAAATTTAAGTTATAATATGTGTGAAAACGAGGTGTTACTATGACAGAATCAAAGCTTAGAACTTTATCTATGGACTTCGCAGTTGAGATTATTGAACTTGTTAAATGCTTAAAATCCCAACACGAAACTGTTATTTCAAACCGAATCGGTCGTTCCGGCACGTCCATAGGTGCTAACATCCACGAAGCAAACTACGCTCAGGGCAAAAGACTTTATTTCAAAACTCGAAATTGCTCTCAAGGAGGCGAGTGAAACAGGTTATTGGCTTGAACTTTTGTACAAGACGAGTTATATAGACGGACAACAGTATAAAGCTCTTTCAGATAAATGCACTACTATTCGCGTGATGCTTGTTGAATATTGTCCGGATATAAAGGTTATTTTGAACGATGAAAACAACCTTAGGCTATGAAGCGTGCCTTACGGCACATTGTGAAAGAATAGTCACGTGTTTCGAAAAACTCTGGACTCGTTTTTTTACTGTCCAATCCGCCCGTTTCTTGCTTTCCCCTCTGAAAACATCAATTTTCGTACAATATTCACATAATAAAAATGAAAATAACTGTTGACAAAACCATACTGTTTATATTATAATATGATGTGCCTATCTGCAATTTAGTTAATAAATTAAAGTTTAAATAAAATCGGAGGTGTAAGTATGCTTAGAACATATCAGCCCAAGAAGAGACAGAGAAGTAAGGTTCACGGATTCAGAAAGAGAATGGCAACTGCTGACGGCAGAAAGGTTCTCAAGAGAAGACGCGCTAAGGGTCGCGCTCGCCTGACTCACTAATTGTCGGGTCAGATCGAAGATGATTTGAACATATAACCTCCGCTATCGGAGGTTATTATTCTGTTAAAAGGAAATTGCCGTACTCGTGAATATACCGGCGCAGATTACGGCATAGCGGAATTTTTATGAAGCTTTATGCACTTAAAGACAATTATTTATTTCAGAAGGCTTACCGTGGAGGCTCAAGAGCCGCTTCGCGCTCTCTTTGCGTTTACGTCCTCCGCGACCGCCGCGCCGGTCTGATAAAGAAACAAAATCCAACCGGTGAATATCTCAATCGCATAGGTATCTCAGCCTCAAAAAAGATCGGAGGCGCCGTTCAGCGTAACAGAGCCAAAAGAGTAACCAGAGAAGCGTTCAGACAGATAGGCGTAGAATGCGAAATGAAAAAAGGCTACCTTATAGTAATAGCTCTAAGAATGCCTGCGACGGTCTTGAAGATGCAGGAAGTGAAACGTGACCTGCGTTATTGCCTTAAGCGTACGGATATGATCACGGATGTGAAAACCGAGCAGACAAAAGAAGACGGTGAAAAAACTCATGAGTAAAGAGAATATTTCTGCTTTTTTCAGGGAAGTATTATGTTTCCCGAGAAGGCTGGTAACTCTCCCCATAAAGTTCTACAGGCGATATATTTCGCCGTTGAAAGGAACTCCCTCATGCCGCTTTACTCCGACTTGTTCCGCATACGCTCTTGAAGCGATCACGGAATGGGGAGTTATTGTGGGACTTGCACTGTCCGTTTGGCGTGTGCTCAGATGTAATCCCTTTGGCGGATGCGGACACGATCCCGTCCCGAAGAGGAAAAAGAAAAAGGCATCAGGTGATGTCCGGGACGGATGTGGCGCTGAATAGTGTCCTTATCCGGAAAAGTAAGTCGGCAGTACAGTACTGCACTGATCATGCAGAGCAGTCTGTCGGCGTCCTATCAAATTGAGGCTCGACGACTTGTCGCCGTGCCGACTTGCAGGTAACTGCAGGTCTTTATGCCTCAAAGACAAAGAAAGGCAAAAAATTATGTTGGATATTTTATACGTTCCTATGGGCTATATAATGAGATTCGTCTCTCGCCTTACGAACAATAACTATCTTTTCGCAATCCTTTTGTTTGCTCTTGTCATCGAGATCCTTATGATCCCCCTTCAGATAAAGCAGCAGAAGAACTCAATTGCTCAGGCAAAGCTTCAGCCTAAGGTCAGAGCAATTACCAAGAAGTACGACGGAAGAAACGATCAGGCCTCCATGCAGAAGAAGCAGCAGGAGATCATGGATCTGTATCAGAAGGAGAACTTCAGCCCCTACGGCGGATGTCTCCCCATGCTTATTCAGCTCCCCGTCGTATTGGCTCTTTACAACGTTATTATGAGCCCCCTCCGCTATATTTGCGGACTTGCAAAGGAAACTATTGCAGCTATTGAGACTGTAGTTGACAACTTCGACGTGGCAAACGGTGTTTTCGAGACTATCGAAGCTGCTCAGAAGGCAACGAACACCCAGATCGGACTTATCCAGCGTCTTAAGGATACCGCCCTGTTCGATAAGTGCGTTTCTGAGGTTCCCGAGCTTGCCGAGGTTACCCTTCCCAACTTTAACATCGGTCCTTTCGACCTGTCTCTCACTCCTAAGTTTGCAGAGATCAACTGGCTGTGGGTGATCCCGATCGCAGTATTCCTCGGTATGTTCTTCTCAACCAAGATCATGCGTCTCTTCACATATCAGCCTCCCGAAAGCGCAGATATGCAGAACGGTACGAGCATGAAGATTATGAACACCGTATTTCCCCTGATGTCTGCATGGATTGCATTCGGCGTACCTGCAGCAGTTGGTGTGTACTGGTTTATGAGAAACGTTATCTCCGTTGTGGAAAAGTTCATAATCTCAAAGTTTATGCCTATCCCCAAGATCTCCGAGGAGGAGTTCAAGGCGGCGGAGCGTGAATACGGTGCAAAAGTCAAGGGTAAAAAGGTGAAGACCGAGCGTGACCCCAACAAGCCCCGTCCGAGAAGTCTTCACAGAATCGACTTCGATGACGAACCCCTGCCTCCTGCAGTTCCGGATCCTGAACCTGAGACAAGCTCGGATTCAGAGGATGCAGGTGACAGCCCCATTGATAAGGCTCCTTTGAAATAAATAAGTAATATATAAGGAAAATTTTTATGAGCGAGACATATACAGTCACCGCCAAAACTGTTGACGAGGCGATAAACCTTGCAAATCAACTTTACGGCGGAAGAAATAAAGAAATATCTCACGAAATTATTTCTACTCCCAAAAAAGGCTTCCTCGGAATCGGCTCCAAGGACGCAATAATCAGAGTAACCGTAGTGGATACTGAGGATGACGGACTTAACTCTATCGTAGATGAACTTAAGAACTATAAGTCACAGTCTGCACCTGAGACAGGTTATTATACACCTGCTGAGCCTAAGGCTGATAAGAAGCAGGAGCAGAAAAAGCCTGAGCAGAAGAAAAACGAACAGAAGAAGCCCGAGGCGAAAAAAGCCGAGCAGAAGAAGCCTTCGCAGGAAAATAAGCCTAAAAATGAGCATAAGGTTCCTGCGGAAAACGTTCAGTCTAAGATTGACGTTCAGCCTAAGATTGATAAGAAGGATGATTTCGTAAACGAAGCTCCCAAGGCTGAAAAGGCTGATAAGAACGAGCAGAACGTAAAGACTCAGAAGCAGGAAAAGAATCACAAGAAGGCAAAGAAGTCTTCCGGTGCGGATAAGAATGTTAAGGCAGAGAAGGCAGAGAAGCTTGAAACGGCAGAGAAACCTAAGGCTGAAGCTCGCGTCGATGACGTAAAGCTTAAGAATGCAGTGAGCGATGACGAGATGAAGTTCGCTGTTGAATTCATCAATGCCATGATCGCTAACATGAAGCTGTCCGCAACTGCAGTGCCCGTTGCAGCTCCCGAGGGAGATGAATTCGTTATTACTGAAACCGAGACGGTATATCCCGCAGTTGTGATCGACGGAGATGACACCGGTATCCTTATCGGTCATCACGGCGAGACTCTTGATGCGATCCAGTATCTTGTAAATCTTGCGCTGTTCAGAAGAAACAGCGGAGAAAAGGGCGGCCGAGAGAACATAAAGATCACCGTGGATATTGAAAACTACCGCGAGAAGAGAGAGGAAACTCTCCGCGCTCTCGCAAGACGTATGGCTGCCCGTGCTGTGAAGTACAAACGCAACGTCTTCCTTGAGCCCATGAATCCTTATGAGAGACGCATCATCCACTCAGAGCTTCAGAGCTATCCCGACGTAGCTACTCATTCCGTAGGTTCCGATACAAACAGGAAGATAATCATTACCTACGAGGGTGCAGATAAGGCACAGGGAAACAAGAAGCGCGGCAGAAATAACCGCCGTTCTTCCGGACGCTCGGCTGTCTCAAATGAACAGAGTATTCCTCAGGGTATGCCTCTGCCCACCCTTGACGATATCGAAGAGTGATTTTCTGATCTGAAAACATAAATATTAATGCAAGGTCTGTCTTATGTGACGGATCTTGCATTTTTTATATTTTTTACGCATAAACTGTTTTTACATGAATTTTCCCGAGGTGAATATACTTATATCATACGGTGAGCAGTATCTTCCGGGTAATTATTAAACGATCTGTTAATTCGGAATTGCAAATAAATACATATAAATACCATATGGTAAATCATGTGACATTTGTGTTATAATCGGCTACTTTTTGTTTATGAAACCTTGACAAATCATGTAAAATACTGTAGAATAGAATATAAGATTTTTTATATGATTGGTAGTTGTGCCCATATGTAAAAAAGTCTTACCCGGATTTATATTTTATACTGATTATTCACGTATTAATGGGAGGAAATCATGAAAAGTAATAAAACCAAGATCTGTTCGATTTTTCTGGCAGTTTTGATGCTTCTCGGCTGTGTAATCACCGTCAACGGAGCTGCAGAACACGCCAATAACAGATATAATGTTGTATTCGTAGTGGATGCCAGCGGTTCTATGTATTCAACAGACCCTGAGGATCTGAGATTCAATGCAATCAATCTCTTCATAGACCTTTTGGCTGAAACGGGAAACTATCTCGGAGGAGTTGTATTTGCGTCTGAGATAGAGGCAAAGCAGGAGCTCGCTGCCATAAACAGCCGTGGCGATAAGGATACGATCGCCAATATGCTTACTTCTATAAAAACCGAGGAGTGGACCAATACGGGTGATGCTCTTAATGCTGCAGTGGATATCGTAGAAGGCAGCAAGAATGATCTTCCTTCTGTAATCGTGTTCCTCTGCGACGGTAAGACTGAGCTGCCTGACGATAAGGATACAGAGCTGTCTCTTGACAAAAAGGCTGAAGCGATTCAGCGAGCAAGAGAGGGAGGTATCCCGATTTACTCAGTATGTCTCAATGCAAACCATAATGCTGACGTTTCTGAGATGGAGCAGATCTCCAAGGCTACCGGCGGTGAGTTCCGCGAGGTAAATGACGCTGCTGACCTTGTTGATGTATTCAATGCATTCTATAACTTTATCTACGGTACTGCTACAACAAAGCTCGTGGACGAAGTATTCCCCGCAAACGGAATAGTTGAAAAGGAATTTAAAGTTCCCGGTATAGGCGTAGAAGAAGTTAATATAGTTATATATGGAAGTGTTGCTTCTCTTGACGTCTACCGCCCTGACGGTAAAAAGAGTGAATGTCAGGGAAATAGCGGTGGTGATGAAGGAAATGCAGTAATAAGCACTGTCAAGATCACTGACATCCAGGCAGGTACGTGGAAAATAGTAACAAGCGGAGTTCCCGGTGATCAGGTAAAGATCAACATGGTCTTCAATACTGATCTGAAGGTTGATCTTGACGTGAACAATTCCGGTGTCGGTTCATCCACGGAAGAAGACGTTACTTTCAAGGCTTCTCTCAGCTCCGGCGGCAAAACTGCTTCTACCGAGGAAGATTATTACGGCTTTTCCGCTAAGCTTCACGTGCTCAATCACCTTGAAGAGGAGCTTGACGTTATCGATATGCCTCTTAACGGTGACCGCTTTGAGCTGACACGTAAGTTTGACGAGGGTACATATAAGTTTAAGGTTACGGTATCGGGCTTCGATATCACAAAGGAGTCTGCTGTAAGCAATCCATTCAGAGTAGTAACCGAAATTCCCGAACCCGAATCAGGCGAGAGCATTGAAGACGTGAAGGATGAACTCTTCGCAAACTCTGCTCCCGTTGCAAATGCGAGCAAGGTTGAAGAGATAGTTTACATCTGGCCTTTCGTTGATTCTTCATTCAGTATCGAGCTTTCAACTCTTGCCACCGATGCAGAAGACAGCACTCTTGATTATAAGATCGTTTCCAGCTCATTCATGGAAGGCGATTATGAAATCACCCCCGAAGGTGTACTCACCATTAACCATTTCAGCCTGTCTAAAGGAGCCTTCACCATAAAGGCAGTGGACTCCGGAGGACTTTCCTGCGACGTTGAGATCGTAGTGATAAGCCGTAACGTTGGCCTCATGGCACTTATCGGTATCGGTACGGCGGCGATTATTACCCTTGCGGTGCTCGGCATAATGCTCTATATCCTTCTCAATAAGAGATTCATGGGTGCCTGCTACGTAACTAAGTTTGACGCAGACGGCAACTATTACGAGGAAGTAAAGCGCGAAAAGGGTCGCGGTCGTATCCCGCTTTCCGCGTTTGGTATCGGCAATACCGGATTTGACGCTTCCAAGTGCTACTTCCAGGCGACAGGTAAGGGTCACGTTTACTTCATTACCAATAAGAATGCATACGGTAACGGTATGATCGGTAAGAAGTTTAAGATCGACGGCAGCGGATACGATACGGATATTACCGTTGAGCAGTTTGCTCAGTCCGGAATCCGTGTTAAATTCGTAAGCCGACTCAATAATACAAACTTCACGTTCTGATAAACCTGCTCTGAGCTTTATAATCTGATACAGGAGACTTCTATGGAGCTTACTTTGATTATCGGATCTCTTGCATTACTGACGATCGTTATCGGTGTTGTGATTGCGGTGTCGGTGTACCGTGCAGATTCCGGTGGGAGATATATCTGTGAATGCTGTGTAAGCAGATGTGATGCAGAAGGTAAGACAAGTGAAGAAGTCAGACTGAAGGGAAAGGGCAAGTGCGTTAAGCTTTCAAAGTTCCGTCTTGGGAAAACCGAGCTCGACGAATGCAACTGCCGTTTCATGGCGACGGACGGAGACTTTGCTTGGTTTGTTTCAGACAAGAAAGTATTTGTTAACGGAACCTATGTAAATAAGATAAAGCTTAGCTGCGACGGATATCCCGTTGAGGTAAAGAAGGAACCGTCTTCGAAGGAGTGTATCTGTGTAAGATACATACGCAACTCAGGATGGACACAAAATTTTAATTTGTAAATTCTTGCATTGCCGAGGGTAAAAACTCGGCAATGCAGGTGAAATATTCAGAAATTTTTTATTAGGAGATATAATTATGTACCAGAAACTTTTGCTTAAAAATGATGGCGGTATCATTGATATTGCTCAGCAGTCCGAACAGGACAACTGTGCCGTTGTTTGTATCGGTCTCGGCGGTACCGGTGTAGACTGTCTTAAGACACTCAAGGCTAAGATCTATAACAGAGTACGTCCCGATGATCCCAATGCGGCTGTTCCCAAGTATTCTCACATTAAGTTCCTCGCTGTGGATACTGATAAGACCGGCTTGGAGAAGAGCAATGCGAAAGGCTCGGATATCACAAAGATCAACATGGACAACGAGTTCTTTGATCTGTCCTATCCCGGAGATATCAGCAACTTCTTTAAGGCTAACGAAGGCGTTCTTGAGAACAGACCCCATAACAAGGAATGGCTGAGACACCAGGATATCAACGTTCTTTCCGCGAAGGCAGGTGCGGGCGGTGTGCGTCAGCTCGGCAGATATCTGCTTATGGAAAAGGCCACAGACTTTGTATCCAAGGTAAGTAATCTTGTAAATCAGGCAAAGAGCGGTCTTACCAACCCCAAGACCTACATACACGTTTTCAGCGGCATTTCCGGCGGTACCGGTGCCGGAACCTTCCTCGACGTATGCTATCTCATCCGTCAGGCACTGACCAACGATGATACAGACAGCTTCATTCTCGGCTACTTCTTCCTTCCCGACGTTAATATTGCAAACAATCTCGACAAGCAGACAGAGGCATACGTAAAGGTTAACGGATACGCTTCTCTCCAGGACCTTGACTACTGCATGAACTTTGAGCGCAACGGTGACAAATGGTCACAGGTTTATAACGGTATCGGTCTTGTTGAAAGTCAGATGCCTCCCGTTGATATCTGCCATCTGATAAGCGCAAGAGATACAGCAGGTAACGTTATTCCCGGTGCATATAAGTATTCAATGAACGTTGTTACCGATTACTTTATGGACTTCGTTGTTAGGGTCAGCAACAACTTCACCATGGAATCTCACATCGCCAACTATACAAATAAGAAGGCAATGATCAACAAGGAATTCGGTGCTACTTATGAGTACTGTGTTCTCGGTGCCTCCGCTGCGACCCTTCCCTTTAAGGAGGTTCTCACATACCTTGCTTCAGAGATGTTCGGCAAGTTCTCAGGTGTTCAGGACATAGTTCCCGGAAATGCAGGAACAGATGCATTTATCGCGGCAAACGGTCTTAAATATGACACTCTGTTTGCTCAGCTTGTACAGAGAGCCGATATGTCATTCCCCCTTCCCGACGTTAAGTGGGGTGACGCAAAGAATAACGACAACCTCACCGTTACGTACTTCACAGACCTTAAGGCAAAGGCTGAGGGTGTTATCGAGAGCAACTATTCAGCAATGATCAAGGATATGGAAGGCTACGAGCCTACTGAAGGCAACGTTGATGCATCCAAATCCGTTATTACAAAAATCTATTCTGCACTCAGACTCGTTGCTGCAGATCCTCAGAAGGGTCCCTTCTATGCGGCACACCTGCTCCGCAGCACCAGCACAAAGGACCTTATTGCCATTGTTGACGGATATATTGAAGAGGTACAGAAAAAGTATTCCCAGGAGAACATTCAGGAAGACAGACTCCGTCCCGAGTGGGAAGCATCCCAGACAGATTTCTTCAATAATGCAAGCTGGTTAAACGGCGGCGGAAAGTACGACAGATACCGCAACGCTACACGTAACCTTATCCTCCATTATACAAAGCTCACTGCATTCCAGAAGATGAAGGACTTCCTTGAAAGACTCCGCAAGCAGCTTGTAGACCTTGCCGATAACTTCATGGACGTTTTCAGAAACGTAATGAAATCCCTCATCGAAACCTTTGATGCAAACAAGCACTTCCTTGAGGAGCTTCCCGAAACAACCAACGGATATGAGTTCCCTCTTGCTACTATCAGTCAGCTTAAGGATACCCTTGACCTTACAATCAAGGAAATGGATATTTCCTCCAAGGCAACTGACTTCCTTAAGATGATGCTCAGCAAAGAAGGAGTCAAGGCTTGGATCAACAGCAATGAAAACGAGATCTACCGTGTAGTCAATAAGTACTTCACAACTCTGTTTGCTGAGTACTCAAACAAGACAATGACAAGCTACCTCCAGGATAAGTATCACACCACCAATATGGATCAGCTTGTTATGGAGATCCGCAATGACATTATGAATAAGCTTGACCAGAACGCAAATCCCATGTTCTGGACATCCACAGGTTACTCTATTTCAACAGCATCCCATATCGGATACGTAACATTCCCCAACGTTTCTACTGAGGTTGATCTTGCTGCTCAGCAGCTTGCTGCATCCAAGCAGACAGGTGAGCTTACCGTAAGAAACAGCACTATTCAGGACAGAATTTCCATTATGCGCTGTCTTGTCGGTGTTCCTCTGTTCGGTTATCAGGGTCTCCTTCAGTATGAGGACTCTTCAATCGGAAGCCCCATCATCGGTAAGCATCTCTATGAGGGTAAGCTCTATACAAACGATGAAGGTAAGAGCGCAACAGGACGTGACTGGAGATTCCTTCCCTCCCCCGTGCCGCTCAGCAAGATGAACGCCAGCAACAACAAGGTACTCAGAGATAAGGCAGAAGCTGCTAAGGAAATTTATGAGCTTGCCGAAAAGAAGAATATCATAGCTCAAACTGCTCCTGATAACTACGGTATCTTTGTAATCAGCGCCGACTTTATGAAGAAGATATACGACGCACGTGATGCTGCTAACGGAAAGACCAAGGTTGAACAGCTTGAGGCTATCGCTGCAATTAAGGAGCTCATGGAAAGCATTGAGTACGAGCCTAAGAAGGTCGCTATCCCCAATGACGGTGCTACCTCACTTCCTGAGATGAATAAGCGAATTATCAGAATCGACCACTTTGCATCATCAATCAAGCTTCAGGAAATGGTAAAAGCTGAAGTTGCAAAGTTCGAAGAGATCGACAAGATCATCGCTGAACTTGAGCCTAAGGAAGACAAGGATCTTGTCTCTTACCAGAACGGTATCTTTACCGGTGTTATCAAGATCACAGGTCCCGTAGTTAAGGTTGAAAATGAATTCGGTGAGGAAACAGAGCTTTCCGCACCTGCTCATAAGCCTTGCGGTGCGATCCCGCTTTATCAGGCATTCCTCAACTTCAAGAAGCTTGACGCTGACACCCGCGCATACGTTGCGGAAGAGGCACAGAAGATTCTTGACGTATATCCTCTCAGCGACGATGCTGTAAAGGCGTGCAAGGTTGTATGGGCTCAGCTTAAGAACATTAAGCTGTTCGTTCAGACTGCTACAAAGATCTGTCCTCATGAGGTTGCAGACCTTAAGAAGTTCCTTCCTGAGCTTAAGGATGCACTTCAGGTATTTGGTATGACTTATTTTATTGACCTTGAATAAATCTTAGGGGTCACGTTCAATAATGTGCGCCTGTCGAGCATTTGTTGGATGTGACCCCGCACATTTTATATTCTGAGGAGAAACTAATGAAAACTGTAAAGGAATTAATTCATGCTTCTACCGCATTGCTTACAAATAACGGTATAGGAAGCTCTAATTATTCAAAGCCCAAATATCCTACCTGCGTTGTTTATTTCGGCAAGCGCAGTCAGCTTTATCATGATGAGCTGATCGGAGATGTTACCCGCGGTTGGGGCGGAAACACCGATTACGTAAAGTTTTATGTGATTGAGGATGTGGAAAGCAAGGTTCTGAAAAACGTACTTAGCGGAGAAGAGCTTTCCGATGAGGACGTCCGCGCGCAGATCACCGGACTGCTTTCTTCTCAGGATGTGTTCTCCGATATGAGATATGTGTCATTATACTGTGTTATGGATACCACGGATATCAAGGATGTTTCTGAATTTGAAAAGTGGTATATGTCAGTGCAATACCTTGAGAAGCTCATAGGTGTTCCGACAACATCAATGCTGATGCTCATACTGAATCAGTCTCTGAATCTGGCTGAAAATGCGAAGCTTATCACGAAAAAACTCGGAGAGCTTTATGCTTCACCGGAGCTCGGCAGAGAAAATACACATATATATGACTCTGTATTTATTCTCAGTAACAGACTTAAGGACGGCTCCTTCAAAATATACGACCCGCAGATGGACGGCAACGCTTCTTCCACTCTTTCTTATAAGAACTTTAATCTGCTCGGCAACGTGATATTGCTCTCAAATACGAGGGATCCTGATTTTGATTCGAGAAAGCACAAGCTTTACGGGAACGATAAGCCTGCGGTCATTGCTTCATACCGTTATTTGCAGAAGCCTATGAAAGAGATCGTAATGATCGCACTGTCAAGTATCCTCGAGAAGCTTAAAGAGATGATCCTTACATATAATATTGATGCAGATATACTTGGAAAGGCACTGAATATTACCTCAGGCCGTTCAAAGCTTCATGAGGAGATCTATACTTCGATCAAGGAGTATCTCCCCAATAATGATTTTATCAATTATCTCCCCGGTAAGAGAGAGTCCGTCGGCAGTTTTGTTGACGTAGACCGTTCATCCTATGGATGTCTTCAGATGTTCATTGAGCAGAACCATCTGAAGATCGTTAAAGAAAAGCTTGCATCAAACAAAGAATACGAGTACAGGACCATAGTATCCATGCTTTCAAGTAATCTTAATGCTGCTCAGCTTGTTAACGGAATTCATGCAGACGTCAGAAAGACCACATACAGTAATGCAGAAATGGGTCTTGCCAACACTGACAGAATGAATGTTTTCCAGAGCATAGACATACAGGTAAAGCAGATGATCGCAGATGAGCTCAAGGTTCTGATAGACAAAGCCATATCTCAGTCGATTGATAAAGCAACTATGTGTATGGATGCATTCAGAGCACTGTGCGTTGAGTTCGAAAATGCATATGCGGTTGGAGAAGAAGGTACCCGCAGAAATCTGAAGAGCTTTTACGTTGATAAGATCAACAGATACTACAGTGATATCAACAAGGTAAAGGCACTGCTTGTAAAGCTTCTTAACATTGATAACGGTAAGACGGAAATGCTTCAGGTATTAAACGACGAGCTTGTTCGTTTGTTTGAAAGCGATGCCGTATATAAGTATTCATATGCTCAGGAGCTTATGGCGCGTCTCGGAAGAGCAGGAAATGAACGTGAGATTCAGGAGCAGATCGCAAAGGAGCTTATTGAAGGTCTTGAGAACCGCACCTGTTACTACACTAATTCCACGTATCACGGAAGAGTTATGGAAGCATATATGCTCAACACCTCCGATAATGAGGACAGCTTGACAGTTAAATACCTCAACGCCCGTTCCGATGAAGGTGGAATTACAAGAACGTTCTTTAACACCTGCAGCAACGATGCTGCTGAATCCATGTGGTTCTATCATTGTACACTTGATAACCTGTTAATGTAATTGCAGAGCCGTAGGCTGAATGGAGATTGATATGATGAACGTAAAATTAGTTGATTTTGATAACGAACATTACGTTGCAAGTGTTACTCATACCGAAGGTACACTTCAATGGAGATCAGCAGGTAATACTCATCAGATAATCATTCGCGGTGAGTTTGGTGCTGATATTAATTTCGGAGATAAAGAGAAGACGGTCCTTGAACAGTACACAAAGGAGCAGTTCGAAGCGGAAAGAGAGACCAATTATGCCGATGAGCTGCACCTTACCATAGTAAAAAAAGGTACGTTTGTGGATAGTTATAACGTAACGGTAACCCCCGCTACGTATGCTGTAATCGGATGCAGCTATGAGCCCGAGACAAATACCATTACAGTATATATTCCCACACAGGATTGCCTGTACCAGTGTAAAGTATTCTCACAGGTATCAGTAAGGATCACGCAGGAACCCATAAAGAAAAAGTTTCTCGGAATTTTCGGTAAGGATGAGAAGCCGTATTATACAATACATATTCCTCCGATCCCCGGATACGTTGACGGAAGTCTTAAGTATACTTTCGACGGCTGCAAGTATGAGTATCCTATAACCAAGGCAATGCTTGGTCAGAACGTAAGTGTTCCCGCATATAACGGTAAAGCTCCTAAGATAAATGTTTCGGAGAAGAACGGCTATAAGATCATATAAGAAAGAGAGACAAAAAAATGCCCGGAATAGAAATAACCTGCCCTTACTGTTTTTCTAAGTTCGCAGATGATGCAGTTCATTTCCGAATGGAAACAGTATTTTCTGAAGAAGACCTTGACCCTAAGGGTGAAGGCAGAGACCGTCAGGAAGTTGCAACTGACAGAAGATTTAAAAGCGAAGAAGTAAAAGCTCAGCTTGCTGAGTATGATCTCAGAGAAAAGTTCGTACCTCATAATGATGAGCCGTACGAAGAATTCTGGAAGACCTATAACGGTACTACAGAAAAGACGTCTGTCAGCCTTGACGGAAAAACAGCAAAGGTAATGCCTTACCACAGACCTGTGTTCAGCCCCAAATATCCTGATCACAGACAGTATTTCGGAAAGCCGAATAGTGATAGAGATGTAATAAATGAAAACGGCATGACATATGCTGCATATGACTGTTTCGGTAAGCAGACTCAGCGCAGAGTATGTCCCCATTGTCATAATCCTCTGCCGGGTGCATACGGAAAGCATCCCGTGATGTTTATTTCCATAATCGGTATTACCCGTGCCGGTAAGACAGTATATCTGTCACAGCTTTGTAAATACATATCCCGTCAGCTTGCAGACTTCAATATTTCTGTAACACCTACCTCCATTTATGCAAGAGAATATCTTGAAGATAACCCTGTAGTTATGGGCAAAGAGCTTCCCAAAGGTACTCCTAAGGAGCAGCTTCTCCAGCCTCTTTGCTTCGACTTATCATACACCAAAAACGGAATAAATGAGAACAGAACTGTCGTATTCTACGATATTGCCGGTGAGAACTGTGATGACATTGCTCTCGAAAAGATCCATAGCTTCGGTCCCTTTATTGAGCACTCCGACGGTATTATCCTCCTTATCGACCCCGAACAGTTCAAGACCTCAAGTGAGGCAGGAGAACCTACTAAGGTTCTTGATACCATCCACGCATTGTTTGCAAACAAGTCCTCTGAAGCTGTAAGAAAGCTTCCTCTTGCGATATGCGTATCCAAGGGTGACAAGGTTGCAAACGAAATGATCGGTTCTCCTCTTTACGACGTAGAGAGAATAATGGACAGAAACGGCGAGTATGTGACCAAGTTCAATGCACAGAGCTATAACGTCATTCATGACGGAATGAAGCGATTCGTTCAGAATATTGCCAACCCTCTTTCGGTTACACTCAATACCAAATACGATAACTTCAATTACTTCATCATGTCTGCTATCGGTACCGATACAAAGAAGCTCGAAGGCACCAACCTTGATACTCCTGCAGGTCCCGTAGTACCTAAGAGAATAATCGAGCCTCTTGTATGGATGCTTCATAAATTTGATTTTATCGGCTGTGAAGGAGAGCTTCATGAGCCTAAGGACTGGATCTGTGACTGCGACGGTACTAAGCACCGTATCCGTGTAAACCAGTACTGCCCTGTATGTAAGCTGAACAAGGAGAGGACCTGGAAGTGCCCCGGATGTAAAACTGAAGGTCAAACAGGTGAATGGTGTAATCAGAAGGGCTGTAAGTACAACCGTTTCGGCAAAAAAAGAACTATTTGGGATTCGTTTAAGAAAAAATAAACCGAAGCATCGATTTTAATTATTAACTATATTACAGGAAAGGATAATTAGAATGAAATATCAGCAGATATGTTATACAAGACTGAATGATATCGTAGGCGGAACGCAGGTAGGATTTACAACCTTTAATTCTTCTCCTGATATACCTGAAGATGTTGTCGAGTATTTCAAAGGAACACAAAGTGGTAACCAGGGCGAGAAATGGCCGATAGACAAAGGTCAGGCTGTTGTCTGGCAGTTTGTTGCAGACGAAAAAAGCAAAACCGTATTTAATACAAGAGTTCTCTTCGATACAGCACTAAAAGACGATAAAGACAAAGACAGTCGCGGAACCATATTCTCTCACTCATTCATATTTCCCATGGAGGATTTCATAAGAGATCCCCAAAGCGTGCTGAACGTGGATGACAGCAACTATGGTTTTGACCGTAAAAGCACAGAGACTATTCCGCAGGAGCTTGTAAGAACCGAAACTCTTTCTCTTGAGGAATGCGTTGAATCTTTAGGTATGGATTCAAAAAGTTACTCAAAGCTTGTTTATGCTGTATATAAGTTCCTGACCGATAAAGCCAATAAACCTCTTCATATTATCTGCGATAATTCAAATGAGAGTATCATCAGGTACATGGTATGTATTTATGCGGCACTTCCGTTTGAATTCAGAAAGAAAATAACTTTCCAAAGCAGCAATATCGGAAGAATTCACACTATCAACAGAACGATAATCTTTGAAAACGAATTAAGTAATTACAATGATTATTATATTGAGCCTGTTTCCTCCGAAAACAACTTTATGACCACCGCTGTGGAGAAAAAGATATCCAAGTACGATTTTATAAAAATCGTGCCTGAAAATTATGCATCAGGTCAGAATTTTGATGAATTATTCAAAGCCATAGCAAATAAGCTCGCTCTGTTTGACAGTGCAGCGACCACAAAACTGGAGCTTTATAAGATTGCGTACAATTTGCTTCTGGATGACACCAATGACGGTTCGGTAATGACACCGGAAGATCTCCAGGATCGCTTATATGAATTGCTTCTTTCGGTAGACCATCCGTTTATTGACAGACAGATCCAGTTTGTGCTCGGTGATATCATAGAGTACAAGTTTGATCTCAGTGATGCCATCGCAGAGGTGCTCGGCCGTAAGCTTGCAGTAACAGAGGACAGAGATCTTCTCGAATGCGGTTACAGATACAACTTCGGCAGAATCAGCAGAATGGATATTGATGAAGGCGTAAAGTATCTGAATGACGTATACGGAGACCGCACGTCTGAGGCATTCATTCAGATAAGGTCACTTCTCAATGAAGACGATAAGGGCAAAGAAATTCTGTCACGATTCTATACCAAGTACGTTGCCGCTGAAGTCGTAGCTGACAGAGATAATATAATCGCTTTCTATGACGAGACCAAGGATCTTGCAGACAGAAGTAAGGTCGTGCTGTCCATAGAGAATTTTGTCCGTGTATATCTGAAGGCAGAGGTAGAGCTTACCGATGACCCCAAAGCGCTGCTTGCTGAAGCAGAATATATACTGTCTCAGGTTCTTGCAGATCAGCCGGATATGTGTGCAAAGATCTTAGAATATGTAAAGCTTCTATATTGGAATAACCTTAAGTTTGAGAACATAAGCTTTGCTCCCGACAGCGGTTATGAAGGCGTGCGTCTCGATAATAATAAGAAGTGCAATATAGTGTTCACTCTTATCGATATCTTCGAATACTTCAAGAATTCAGATATTGTAAGTCTTGCTCCCGTTGTAAACACATTCAAGCCCTCTGAGCTTGGATTAGGACAGTCCGAGTATGCCGTCGCAATTCAGAAGCTTCATAATGAATGTATTGCATATATCAATGCATACGGAGATTCAAATGCGGATATGGACAGATGGATACTCGTATCATTGCCGCTTGTTTACATTAAGAAAAGCCCGGCATCATTCTTAATTGACAACAATATCGTATCCGTATGCGAAAACTTCGAGGAAGCCTACCTTAACTCTGCTTTCCTGAGCAGCGAAAACAATCACGAGCTGTTCAAGGGATGGATGGAGCAGTATGCCGATGCAAAGCTTGAAAACTCTGAGATCGCTGCAGAGATTCTCAAAACGATCAAGATGAACGAGAAGAGAATTGAAAATGAGAGACGTCAGGCGGCAAAAGAGTACAAGAAGGCAGAGAAGGAAAGAGCAAGAGAAGAAAAAGAGCTTCTGAAAGCACAGAAAAAAGCTGAAGCTGATGCTGAAAAGCTTGAAAAAGAGCGTCAGAAGGCTGTTCGTAAAAATGCTGAGTCAGATCCTTTCAATACAGAGGACACTACTGAAAAGCCGAAGTCGATATTCAATAAGCTGTTTGGCGGTTTAAAACAGAAAAAGAATAACGACGACGATTTCGGAGGAAATGAAGATTGAACGTAGATAAATTGATGGAGACCGGCAATGTGTATTACAGTCTCTGCAGTGGGTATAACTTCTATGTTTTGGCATCACGTCAAAAGTATAAGATATTCGGAAAAGAAAAGAACGTTATACAGCACATAAAAACAGGTGAGTATTTTTATGTTTCTGAGTTTCCTGAAGATCTGAATCGTACTTTTGACCTGAATTACTGGGTCAAACTTATTAGAAATCCTGTTGACTTAAAACATTTCATATGGCCGGTAGACGTAATTGAGTGGGATGCGACAGACAAAAATAACGTGAAATACGCCCTTGTATTCCCGAATCGTGCGCTTCCTGTTTATGATGATTTTGCAAATACTTTAAAAAACGGTATGGATGTCAATTTTGACGTTCCGTGGGTGAGAAAGATCATCAAGGATTTTCTTGATGCTTGGTGTAATTTTCATTCCAAGGGATATGCATATCATGCATTTTCCAAAGGAAATATGTTCTATAACCGTGATAAAATGGAGGTTATGTTCGATTTCAGCTTCCTGACTCAAAGAACAGACACCCTCTATGAGAAAAAGTTTATCAATCCGGAATATATTACCCCCGACTATGCGGATCCGTATTACTATTATAAGCATAATGCTAATCAAATGGACCTCGCATCGGACTATTATACCGTAGCAGTATTTTTGTTCAAGCTGTTGATCGGACGTCTTCCGTATGAGGGTAAGGTATTTGATAACGTTGCGAATACTACCGAAACAGAGCATAATACCTGGATAAAAAGATATCATAAGAATTCGTATTTTATCTTTGATACGAAAGATGATACTAACCGTATCGGCGGTGAATTCGGATTTGCTGATGAGTTGGTATACGAAAACCGTTGGTTGGGACTTTCGGAAAACGTCAGAAACATGTTCCATAACGTATTCCAGACAGCCAATGCTCTCAGAACGACAGAAGAATTGTACTATTATACTCCGAAGCAGTGGCTGGATGCATTGTTTGGAGAGACGGATGATGTTCCCCTTCACTACAGAGAAGCTCAGCTTGAGGAGGTAACGAAAATTTCAGTGCCTCTGAAGACCTCGGTACCAAGCAAAGTCAGTGTTCCGAAAAAGCCTGAGATCCTCAAAAAGGTAGCTCCCGTTTCCCCTGCTAAAAAAACGTCTGCGGAACCCGAAGTAAAGGTTACTGCCAGCCCTGTAGCTCCTAAGCCTCAGCCCAAGGCTCAGCCTGCGTCCACCTCAAACGAGTCGGAACCTAAGCAGACAGAAGTGAAGTTTACTCCGGTATTTCCTAAATCGGATACTTCATCTGAAGTTGATGCCCGCCGTAAGCTGATTTTCGATCTTAAATCAAAATTAGATGCTGTGAAAACGCCTGCTCCGATGACCGAGGAAGGCAAGGCGCTTTTGACGAAAATGGTAACAATTCTTAATACGGCTATAAAATCCGGTAAAATTGCTAATAAGTAAAGCCCTATGCTTGTTTACATAATAAACAAGAGAGGTATGACTGACAACAAAATTTTAAGGTGTTTATGAGACTGCTTCAGGGTAGTCTCATAGGCACAACGAAAATACTGCCAAAGTGCAGAATGGAGAGAAATATGGATTTCGGAGCTATAACCAACCGAATTACAAAAAACCGAATTGGGAATTACGAAGCCAAAGACGGTTCTGCAGTAAGTGTCCAGCTGAGAAATTTGATAGCACAGCATGGCTACGATATATTCAAGGATAAGACTGCTCTGACAGAAGAAATACAGAAGTTCACGCTGTCAAACACACTGAAGAGTCAGCTTACCCTGGTTTTCAGTTGCAGTACGCTTTCTGATTTTATTCTCAATTCCAAGTCAGACCTGAATATGGTCGATATCGATAACGTTGTTCACAGTGTTGTATCCTCCACAGGATTGACTTACGACTGTGCCATTTCAATAATCGCTGATACTTTTGATGCCTGCGGTTTGAGATTCGCAATAGAATACGGTCCCAAATTGGTAGACGGTACCGTGAAGAACGGACTCTCAGCAATGATGCCTTCGGGCGTGGCTGAAGCTGAGATCAAAAAGACTCAGGAAATGTACAACAAGTTTAATTCCACCTACGCTAACGGTATTCAGATAGCGCAGAAGGAACAGGCAAAGAATGAAGCCACAGCGGTCGTAAACGCAATGAACCGTCTGTGTTCCGCAGGGCTTGCGGAAGGCTATTATTTGCTTGGCAGATGCTATGCTTTTGGAGAGTGTTGTACCAACGTGGATTCCAAAAAGGCACTTGAATATATGAAGATAGCTGCAGATAAGGGCCACGTAGCAGCAGCCGGATATCTTGGTGATATGTATTATGAGGGAGATGCGTTTACCAGAGACTATACCCTTGCTCATCATTACTATACCCGTCCCGGCACCAAGGCGCTCGGTAAAAAGCAGCAGGATGCCCTGAAGGATATCTATAAACAGGGTGGTGCAAACAAACTTACCATGATATTCTCCGGTATCGTGTTTGCACTTATGATCGCTTTTGTTGTGTTCTTCCACGAAGGCATCTTCTCAGGCTCAAGCAGACTGGTAGTAGGCATTATTATGCTTGTTTTGTCACTGGTGCCTCACGTAATTGTGATTCAATACAGTATACTTAATAAATATAACGGTATGCGTTGGCTTCTTATGATACAGTTCTTTATCTGGGCACTGTATGCGTTTATTTTGGTTCTTGCATAATAGGGGGAATGAAAATGACACAACTGAAACACATTAAAAATTTGGGAATCAGCCTTGTTTTTGCGGCGATTCTGATCTACGTACTCATTCTCAACCCCTCAACAGTAGGCTTGGTTTCAGCAGTAGTTGCAATCGGTCTGCTTCTTCTGATCGCATTTGCATTTAACAAAAATCAGATGGTCGTTCAGAAGTTTGATATGTACATATTAGTCACCTTTTTTGGCTATTACGCAATCAACTACCTGAATATGATAGAGACCTTTTCCGCAAACGTATTTGTGGGATCAATGGAGAATTACGAGGCTTTCCAGATCATATTGCTGATCGTCTCGATAATCCTTGGACTGGTGTTCAATGCAATAGGCGAAAACAGAGTAACAACGATCGCTAAGGTTATATTCAAGACCATCGGAGTATTACTCCCACCTATGGGATTATCCGTCTTTTGCTGGGGAGGCTTCTCAGCAAGTAATCTTGAAGCTCTTCTGTTTATCGGCGTTGTATGTGCGCTGATCGCATTTGCAAGAGGCGTCAGAACTGGTGATGCCACTGAGATCAGAAGACCCATGCGCATAGCGTTGTGGCTTGGTATTTTTACTGTTCTGATATCGGTATTCTTCCCGTACTATGAGATCGATTCCCGTTATTTCATATCATATTTTTCATCAATACTGCTTAGATGGTATATAGTACTGATCCTTTCACTTATCTTGCTTTCAACTATTGTCATCGGAATAAGACAATCCAACAATAAGGTTGATACAGACGGTTTGTTTTTGATCGGTCTTCTCGGCCTTCTCTGGGTAGCTAAGGCGGCTGTGTACTTCTACTTCATCTTCAGCTGGATCGCAATATGTGTATACCTGGTCTTAATGATCGGCTTCTTCAACCGTTTTGCCAAGCGTAAAAACAACAATTCCGCGGAAGTATCCCTTTACTCATCAATCGGTAAGAATGAGTTCTGGTGGATCATAATTGCAGCAGTAAGTATCGTCGCAGCAGTGTTCTTTATCAATAAGGGATACATATTCTTAGCGCTGTCACTTGGTATCGGTGCATTTGTTGTTTCGCATATTCATAAATTGGTTACAGGCTGGGTAAGCGAAGCCGTATACTGGGTATCTCTACTGTTTGCCGTTGCGTTTTCTGCGTGTATGTTAGCCGTACAAAACGGCTACAGCCCTGTCAAGATAGGTATTATCGCTGCACTGTTTATTTTCTCAGCTATCGTTATGGTACTTCTGTGTCATAATAACTCTATCGGTAAGAATAAGTTCAAAGCAGGCAAGATAGCAATGGTGCTCGTATTTGCATTACTCGTAGTAATTCCCGCATACAAGGGCGGATCTCATATCGAGATGGAGATATATGACGGCGACGGAAGTTATGATCCTGCGATATCTTTCGAAGCGGTAGCGGACGGCAAGAATAATGAAATTGTCGGTATGAGATACGTTTGGTCAGATTCCTTTATGTACGATCAGGGTGCCATGACGGTATCCTCCTCCAATGACGAGTATATGATCATTGAAAACAGACATTTGATAGTTTGGACAATGGACAGCAACGGCATTGAAACAAGAAGTGACTATTGGTTTGCTCCGGATCATTTACCCCATCGATAATCTTGTATTCGCAAATAAAAAATGATTGCCATTCGCAAATAAAAAATGATTGAGAGTAAATTATGAAAAGGATAATTAAAATTACGGCTGTAATTCTTATTCTTGCTGTTATGGCAACATTGATGGCGGGATGCGAAGCTGATGAGAAAAAGCCCGGACCCGAAGTCGGAAAATGGCACGCGGAAGTAAAGATCAAGGATCTCGGAAGCTCCATGTCTGATGAAGATAAGGCTATTCTTGCAATGCTTGCGGGTAATATCATGTTTGAGGTAGACGTAGAGTTTGCCGAAAACGGTACGTTTTCGTATTTCATGAATACAGATAAGCTTGAATCAGCCGTATCCAATTCGTTTACAACTATTTTAGGCTTTATGCTCAATTTCGACATATCGCTGTTTGTAGATAGGATCGTTGAAGCGGTGTTGCAGGATATGATAAAAACGTCCAATTATGCATTTTCCGGTGAATATGCAACGTCTGAAAGTGAACTGATCACTGCCACCGATTCATCCGGCTTCAACATATACTTTAAAGTATATGGCGGTAGCTTGGTACAGGTAAATGATAACGGTGATAAGATACTGACCTTTACAAAAGCTGAATAGCACAAACAAAGAGGCTGACTTGATCAGTCTCTTTATTTGTAAAAGAATATTCACACGTTTGAATAGAATTATGGTATAATATCAATGAAGAAGAAAATCGACCACTTTGTCCGTTCTCCCCGTTTGCAGGAGATAGTAAAGCATGAGCTTGACAAGATAAACGAGATAGAACAGATTCTTAAAGACCTCGAGGATGCTGACGATATCATTTAAAAGTAATTCCCATAATTACGCTTAATATGATATAATACTTACACACGTCAAAGTGCGTCACTCGGGTATTTTAAGTTGCAAACCGATTGAGTGAAAAACAAATTCTGATACTGTAAGGAGAAAACCATGAACCAATTACTTAGGTTACGATCCGGCGGCGGAATACAGATACCGAATATTCATGTTGAACAGGGCATACCAACGGTATGTATCGGTCTCGGAGGTGCGGGAACCGATTGCTTGAATATGCTGAAATCAAAGGTATATGATACCGTTATTCCCGATGATCCTGACGTAAGAGCGCCGATTTATTCTAAGATAAAGTTTTTGGCTGTCGATTTTAACAGACCACGTATTGAACGCGAATGGAATCGCAATAAATTAGCAATTGATCCTGACAGAGAGTTTTTCGACTTATCCCATTACAGCGTTGTAGAAGAAATAAGAAACAACCACGAGCTGATAGATGCCGATCCGTGCTACAGAGATTGGTTTCGCAGTACTGAGCTTGTATCACTTGGTGGTAATCAGCTGAGTCCTGTCAGACAAAGCGGAAGGTACTTGTTCATGAAAAAAGTACCGGAATTCATTAATGCAGTGATGCGTGAGATAGATTATGCTGTCAGATCACACCACTCACGCAATGTAAATATCCACATTTTCTGCGGACTTTGCGGTAAAACAGGCTCCGGAATATTTCTTGATGTATGCTATCTTTTACAGCACGCGTTGGATATGCTTGGATACGAAGGCACAATATTCGGATATTTCTTCCTTCCTGAGGTTATTATTGCAAATCATGTCGACGATGATACTAAAAGATACCTCAAGGTGTACGGCTATGCCGCCCTTCAGGAGCTTGATTATTGCATGAGCTTCGACAGTAACGGAGACAAATGGTCACAGCTTTATCCTTATGTCGGTAAGATAGAAAGCACCCGTCGT
>CAYYRY010000003.1:0-7778 GCA_964474245.1 uncultured Ruminococcus sp.
GTATGCAGCCTCTTCAATGTTTCCACCCTTGATTACTTCAACGATGTCGATACCGAACTTCTTGGCGAAGTCGTAGTCGCGCTCGTCGTGTGCGGGAACCGCCATAATAGCGCCTGTACCGTAGCCCATCATTACGTAGTCGGAAATGTAGATTGGGATATTCTTACCTGATACGGGGTTGACAGCGGTGATACCCTCGATACGCACGCCGGTCTTTTCCTTAACGAGCTGGGTTCTCTCGAACTCCGTCTTCTTGGAGCAAGCCTCACGGTAAGCCTCAACAGCGGAGAAATTCGCAATCTTATCCTGATACTTATCAAGGATAGGATGCTCGGGAGCGAGTACCATGAAGGTCACGCCGAAGAGAGTGTCGGGGCGGGTGGTGTATATCTTGAGCTTTTCGTCGGCGCCGTCGAGACTGAAGTCAACGAATGCGCCGCGGGACTTACCGATCCAGTTGATCTGCTGAGTCTTTACGTTGGGAAGATAGTCTACGGTCTCAAGTCCTTCTAAAAGCTTGTCAGCATACTCTGTAATACGGAGATACCATACGTCCTTGCTTCTCTGTACGATATCGCTGTGGCAGATATCGCACTTACCGCCCTGAGAGTCCTCGTTGGAGAGAACTACCTTACAGCTGGGGCAGTAGTTAACAAGAGTCTTATCGCGGAACACGAGACCGTTCTCAAACATCTTGAGGAAGATCCACTGAGTCCACTTGTAGTAATCGGTATCAGTGGTATCAACGGTACGTGTCCAATCGAAGGAGAAGCCTACTCTCTTCATCTGAGAGGTGAACTTTGCGATATTATTATCGGTTACCTGTCTGGGGTGGATGCCCGTCTTGATGGCATAGTTCTCCGTAGGAAGACCGAAAGCATCAAATCCGAGGGGGAAGAGCACGTTGTAGCCCTCCATCCTTCTCTTTCGAGAGATGACCTCAAGTCCGGAATAAGCCTTTACGTGACCAACGTGCATACCTGCACCGCTGGGATAGGGGAACTCTACGAGTGCGTAGAACTTCTTCTTACTGTGGTCGGAGGAAGCGTTAAAAATACCCGCTTCATCCCATTTAGCCTGCCACTTCTGTTCAATATTTTTAAAGTCGTGCTTCATGACGCATACTTGCCTTTCTTGATTGATTTTTATCAGTCTGTAACGATCTCGGAAATATCCACGTCGGTGGTACCGTCGTAGAGCTTTTCAAGATTGTAGAATTCTCTTGCCTGGGGATTAAATACATGAAGAATAACTCCGCCGTAATCCTTAAGAAGCCAGATACCGGTGTCATATCCTTCCGTTCTGAGGCATTCGATACCGTACTTTTCAAGTCTGTAGTCAGCTTCGTCGCCGAGAGCTTTTACCTGTGTGCGTGAATTACCGGTACATACGATAAAGTAGTCGGTGATGACGGTCTTGTCCTCAACGTGGAGGAGCTTTATACCTTGTGCCTTCTTTGCATCCAGCGCCGCAATTATCACCTCTGCTATCTCAAGGGAGCTTTCAAGAGGTTTTACCTCTTCGTTATTGATGTTATTGATGTTATTGATGTTTTCCATATTTTCCATAAATTATTGTCTCCGAATTATTACTGTCTTAATGATCAGGTTCTGGGGATATCTATTCCGCTGTCTTCAATATCGTCGCCGGTATAAATATTATCGTCGTAGATATTCTCACCGGATGCGTAGTAAATATTATATACCGAGGAATCCGAAGGATTATTGAACTGACCCTTGCCGTCAAAAACAGCGTCGGTAATATTCTTATCAAACGTATTGAAATACTGATTGATAACCTCAAGGGTCTTCGCTCTGTTCATAACGTAATGCTGATTATTGACCTGTCCGGGCATGGTCAGCATTCTGATGTTTCCAAGGTCAAGGGTGAGCGCGTTTCTTGCGAAGTAAACGATATCGTCAACACCGAGATTGGTCTCAAGGTTGTCAACGACCTCACCAGCAAGCTCAGTTATGGTTGAAATATTGGTGACGCTAATGGTACTCTTCAGCTTATTGAAGAACGCCATGACGAACAGCTTCTGAGCATTTACACGACCGAGGTCACCCTGAGAGTATCCGTAACGGAATCTGACAAATCCCTCTGCCATATCCCCGTTAAGGGTCTGATATCCTGCGGGAATGCTTATGGTCAGATCCTGTACTGGATCGTAGTACTCCATTGCTGCGGGAACATCGATCTCAACACCGCCGATGGCATTTACGATATTCTTGAATCCCGCAAGATCCATGATCGCGGCAAAGTCGATGTTGATGCAAAGCGCATCGCCAAGAAGGTCAGCCATAGTCTCAAGGGAGTGCATATAAGCCTTGTCCTCATCCTCGCCCTCTCTTCTGTAATGGTTGAAATGATCAACGAAAAGCTCGTTGGCTTTATTGGTCGCAATGGACACACCGTCAACACTTCTCACGAAGGTGTCTCTGGGAATCTGCATGAGAGTAACGCTTTTATTGTTGTTATCTATATTAAGTATCATAAGAACATCCGTCAGCATGGCACTCTTGTCATGACCGAGAAGCAGGATGTTATACGAGCCTTCAACAGCGTTATAATCATGGGTTATCTCTATGGTATTGCCTTCCTCATCGGTTATATATTCTATAAACTGTCCGTCATTCGCCTTGGGCTTATAGAACATAAAATACGTAACCGTTGAAAGGATAGCGGCATAAAGCACAAGGATAACTGCCACAATAACCTTATGCTTAGTTGACACCCGCTGTCTGCGCTGTCTTACCTGCACGTTCCTTTGAATATTATTATTCATTTTCACCAAGCCTTTCATAAGTCCTGAAAATCACTGTCTTAATGTCTGGGAATATAGATGCCGTCCGCATCCTCTCCGTTATAGACGGAATTATCATACACCTGATCCGGAGGCAGGAAGTAGGTATAGCTTGAACCGTTGAATATCTGTGCAGTATCGAACATACCGTCCGTAAGGTCTTTGTCATATACGTGGTAGCTGCTGTTCAGTATCTGAAGCATTGCCGCACGGTTCATAACGTAGTAGCCGCCCGCAAGGTTGCCGGGCATGGTCATCATATTCATTGAGGACAGATCGCACTGCAGAATACACTGTGCAAAATACAGAAGATCGCCTGCGCTCATATCCGTATGAATATTGGTAAATATCTCATTGGCAAGTTCCGTCAGTTGAGACACGTTTGTCAGCGACAGTGAGCTTTTCGCCTTACTGAACAGAGCCGCAAGGAACTGCTTCTGGGCATTCTGTCTGCCAAGGTCTGCCGTGGTATATCCGGCACGGTATCTGACAAAGCCTTCCGCCATCTCACCCGTCAATGTCTGATACCCCGCGGGAATATTGATATACAGGTTCTGAGCCGGGTCATTATAATACATTCCCTGCTCAATGTATATCTCAACTCCGCCGAGAATATCAACGATGTTTCTGAAGCCGTTAAGGTCCATTATCGCCGAATAATCTATCTCTATGGCAAGATACTTTTCAAGGGTATCCCCCACAGATATCAGCGCTTTGTTATAGGAAGTATCAGGGTCATTGCCCTCTCTGTAATACTTATAATAATAGGTATTGAACAGTGCATTTATCTTATTTGTTGTAACGTAGATACCATCGTGATTCGCAATAAACGAATCTCTGGGTACCTGCATTATTGTTATACTGTGGTCTCTGTTGTTGATATTAACAAGCACGAACACGTCGGTCAGCATGGCTGCTCTGTCGTGACCCAGGAGAAGAATATTATAAGCCTCCTCATCTCTCGTCATAACGTGTTCAACCTTGTCAATGACGTTTCCGTGGGTATCGGTTACGGTCTCGTAATAGACCTTGGTCTTGTTCTCTATCTCCGGCCTGTAGAAAACCACTATGGAAACGGCAACGATAACAAGGATATAGAGAATTATGATTATTGAAACGGCAACCGTCTTTCCCGTTGACAGCCCTCTTTTCTTTCTTCTCTTACGGCGTGACTTTCCCGTCGCAGGCGTTTCTGCATTCGAGAGAAGAGTCCCGCCGGAGATACCTTCATCACTCGCCTGATTGACGTCAACCTGATCCATATTATCGTTCATCTTATCTGATGACATAACGCCAGCTCCTTTACATTTTTTGCAAGATCATTCGAAAGAAGATATCAGCTTCAGATAATAGTTTCTCGCCTGCACGGTATCCGTATCCACAACAGCCCCTTCAGAGAGAAGATTACCAACTGTCATATCAAAGCTTTTTACCATGGTACGGTACAGATGCAGGTACTTATCATCCCCCGCCTTGATTCCGTCATAGAAATAGCGTCTCAGCTCTATGCAATCGGGAAAAGTACGGGTATCTTCTATATAATCCGCAAGATATATGATCGCTTCAAATACGGTCATTCCCTCATGACCCGTTGTGTGCCATCTGACACCATCCACGATCTCAGACTTGCAAAACTCGGGAAAATCACAGCTTATCAAAGCCGCGGCAGTCCTGGAATGGAACGTTTTAGGCGACATAATATCGTAATCATTGATAATTATATCAAATTTCTCGCAATAATGCAACTGTTTTTCCAAAACACACTTTTTTGTTATATCATGAAGCAGTGCGGCGGCACGCAGATGGAGTATTTTTTTCGGTAGGAACATCTCTCCGAGTCGCTGTGCTTCACGTTCCACCGCAAGGGTATGAAGATATCTTTTTTCCGTAAGATAAGGCTTCACCTTTTCACGGAGAGACAAAATATCTTCTTCAGTATATATAGTTTTAATTTGTTCCATCGTGTTTTATTCCGTATTAATCCATATAGAGTCGGTTTTCTTTAATGTATTCATATACCGAAGGCACGATAAGCTCTCCTACGGTACCGTCTCCGTTCTTTATCATTGCGCGGATCTCAGTAGACGACACGGGTACTGCGGCAGAACCAATAAACGATATTTCCGCACCGAAGATGCGCCTGTACTCATCTGCTTTTTCAAGAAGAGGCTGAGCATCCGTTTCATATCGGCGCATACATACGATATGTGCCATTTCAAATATTCTTTCAGGCTCTCTCCACTTGTCAAGGGTAAGAAGCATATCGTCGCCGCAAAGCATGAATATTTTGCCGTATCGCTCCGTAAGATAACTGAGCGTATCAACGGTATAGCTCACGCCTTCACGGGATATCTCATAATCCGATACCTCTGTGTCACTAATTCCATCAAAAGCAAGACGGCACATTTCAAGCCTCACCTCGGGAGGTACGGGATTTACAACTGCTTTATGAGGCGGAATATTGGCTGGCATAATGTATAGTAGATCAAGGCACATCTGCCTTTCAAATTCCCTTGCCGCATTAATATGACCCTTATGCGGAGGCGAAAACGTGCCTCCGTATAAGCCAACTCTCAAAGTTTTCATATTACTTCAGCTTAAGTTCAGCGGAGACTTTTCTGTTCTCTTCCTTAGAACTGACTCTGAACAGAACGAACTTGCGTCCGATAACGGAAACTACGTCTGCACCGAGTCTTTCGGAAACCATGTCAGCCGCTTCTCTGGAGGTTACTCCTGCGGTCTCAAGCACGCTGAGCTTAATAAGCTCATGGGCTTCAAGGGCAGTATCAATACAGCGGCATACCTCATCGCTCACGCCGCCCTTACCGATCTGGGTAACGGGCTGCATTGAATTAGCAAGCCCTCTGAGGGCTGCTCTCTGTTTACTTGTAAGCATATTAATCTCCATTCTGCCGCTAAAGCGGCAACACAAATAAATACTGAAACAAACACGGTCCGCAAAGCGGAGAAAAATCCTCATGTCCGATTTTTCAGTGTTTGTTTGCGCGTGAAACAGATATACTTTATCTAAAGCTATCTGAACTTTCACGCTATTTCCTTCTTTATCAATTCGAGTTTTTAATTTGATTTATTTTACGTATCGGTTTAACCTTTTATTATTTTGTTGATAAGGCTGGCAAACTCACCCATGGCACGGCCTCTGTGACTTACGCTGTTCTTTTCAGCGGGGGATGCCTCTCCGAATGCCTTGCCGATCTCGTCGGAATAGAAGAGAGAGTCATAGCCAAAGCCGCCGTTTCCCTTCTCCTCTGTGAGGATCCTGCCTCTGCACTCGCCTCTGACGGTGGCAGATCTCATCGGATCCGTCCCAGCCTCCACGGAATATGCGGGGCAGGCAAGATATTTTGCGGGGATAGTATATTCGGAGTTTTCGGGAAGGACCAGCGACGCCACGCATACGAATCCGCCGCCTCTTTTCTCACCCTGAACTTCCGCCATTTCTCGGAGAAGCTTTGCTCGGTTTGCGGCGTCTCTGTCATCTGCGGCACCTTCGTCCTCCGCATATCTTGCGGAATATATTCCGGGTGCTCCGTTCAGAGCGTCAACGCACAGACCCGAATCATCAGCTATACCGATATAGCCGAGCTTTGCGGGGACGGACGCTTTGATAAGTGAATTCACTTCAAAGGTCTCGCCATACTCTTCGATATCATCGGTAAATCCGATATCATTAAGGGACAGTATCTTGACTTCGCCGCCGAGATTTTCATCAAGCAGACCCTGAAGCTCTGCTATCTTCTTTTTATTATTGGAAGCAAGAACTATCTCAACCATTATTCATCATCCTCCGACTTGATTATGGCATTAACGAACATTTCTGCGTCAAAGGGTTCCATATCGTCTATATGTTCACCCACACCGATATACTTGACGGGAAGTCCTACGGTACGTCTGATGGAGAATACTGCTCCGCCCTTTGCGGTTCCGTCGAGCTTTGTCAGGATAAGACCCGTTATATCAGTCGCGTTTTTAAACTCCTTCGCCTGAACAAGGGCGTTCTGACCTGTCGTGGAATCGAGAACGAGAAGAGTTTCTCTTGATGCACCCGGAAGCTCACGCTCAAGGACACGGCCGATCTTTGCAAGCTCGTCCATAAGATTCTTCTTATTGTGGAGGCGACCTGCGGTATCTACGATAAGCACGTCGGCATCACGTTTCTTTGCAGCGGCAACTGCATCGTATACCACAGCCGCAGGGTCGGAGCCTTCGCTCTGACGAATAAGATCAACACCTGCTCTGTCACACCATACCGCAAGCTGCTCGATAGCAGCAGCTCTGAACGTATCCGCAGCTGCAACGACTACTCGCTTACCCTGTGATTTGAGGTTAGCGGATATCTTTCCGATGGACGTGGTCTTACCTACTCCGTTGACACCGATAACGAGAATTACGGAAGGATGAGTATCAAGCTTCAGCGGTTCGCCTTCTCCAACAAGCTCACGAAGAATATCGGCAAGGGCAGACTTCACATCTTCAGCTTCCTTAATATTACCGCTTTTTACTCTGTCGCGAAGCTCATCTATAATATATTCTGTGGTATCTGCACCCACGTCGGAGCAGATGAGTATCTCCTCAAGCTCTTCAAGCAGATCTTCGTCTACCTTTCTGAAGCTTTTGATCACCGCATCCACCTGTCCGAACACTGCATCCTTGGTCTTTTTAAGACCTGCTTTTAATTTATCAAAAAATCCCATTTTATATTATCCTTTCACGTAAGTGTCACCTGTCAGTTCTTCAAAAATTCTTCATGGGCATCCGCCGCATTTACGTCAAGAGTAAATACCTTGGAAATACCGCGTCGGGGCATGGTCACGCCGTAAAGCGTATCAGCTATATCCATCGTACCTCTGCGGTGGGTGATCATAATGATCTGCATTTCCTTTGAAAAACGTCTGACGTAGTTTGCAACTCTCGTCACATTGACCTCGTCAAGGGCGGCCTCGATCTCGTC
>CAYYRY010000003.1:7788-36802 GCA_964474245.1 uncultured Ruminococcus sp.
GACGGACTGTATTTGATAAGGGCAAACATAAGTGCTATGGCAATAAACGCCTGCTCGCCGCCGGAAAGAAGGCTCAGGTTCTTGATGGTCTTTCCGGGAGGTGCCGCCGATATCTCAATTCCGCTGGTCAAAACGTCAGAGGGGTCTGTCAGAGTAAGCTCTGCAGTACCTCCGCCGAACAGCTCACGGAAGACTTCACCGAAGTTTTCATTGATCTTGTGGAACGCCTCCGTAAACATACGGCACATATCAGCTTCAAGCTCACTTATAATACCCTCAAGCTCCTTCTTTGATGCCTCAAGGTCGTCAAGCTGCCGTCTCAGATAATCGTATCTCTCCTTGGTCTGGGCATATTCCTCGATTGCCGCCACGTTTACGTGTCCGAGAGATTTGATCTGACTCTTAAGCTCTGCGAGACGGGCGTTGGCTCGGCTTCGATTTTCCTTGGTGACGGTCTCGTAGCCCTCTTCCGTTTCAAGCTCAAGAGCTCCGCTATAGGTGAGCTCATACTCGTCCCAAAGTCTCGAGGTCATCTTATCGATCTCGGAGGTAGTCTTTTCAAGAGCATTTTCGTTCTTCGTATGGGCTATGAACAGCAACTCCTTTTTGGAGCTTTGTTCACGCTCCCTTTGACGCAGAACGGTGAGGTTCTCATCTATTCTGTCGCCTTCTTCGGAAAGCGCAGACAATCTCGACTCAAGACGGGTTATCTCAGAGTCCGTTTCAGCACCTTCCTTGGAAAGTGCCTCTGACACACGGGAAGCCCCTGATATCTCCTTCTCAAGCCTGTCAGCTTCTGCCGTGCGTCTGTCTGTTTCTTCTGCAAGTGCCTTAATCCGTGCAGAGGTTTCCTCTGCCGCTTCTTCAGCTACCTCACGGTCCTTGCGCTTTTCCGCAAGCTCAATTTGTGAAGCAGACAGGGCGAGAGTCAACTCATCCACAGCAAGATCTGCCTCACCGCGCATGGTTGCAGTGTCGTCTCTCAGGGCGATAAGCTCAAGAAGCTTTGCTTCTCCGCTGCTTATAAGCTCTTCCAGTACAGCAATATCAGCGGTTGCCTTTGCGCTGTTTTCGTCGAACTGTTCAACGTCATCCTCAAGCTTCGTAATAAGGTCAAGAGTCATGCTGCGCTTAGCCTCTATCTCACCGAGAGAAGTTTTCTCGACGGAAAGAAGGGTCTCCATAAGTCTCCTCTTCTCGTCGGCATCGGATCTGTCACGAATAAGCGAGGCAATGGTCTTTTCAAGAGCTTCAAGTCTGCCTGTGATCTCTTTGACGGATGCCTGTTTCGTGTCACGTTCCTTCTTCATGCTGTCGATCTGCGCAGTTCTCGAAAGCATACCGCTGTCACGCTTTGCAGAGCCTCCGGTAAAGGAACCTCCGGCGTTGATCTGCTGACCGTCAAGAGTTACAGCACGTACGCGCCAGCCTCTTGCTCTTGCCATGTCAGATGCATTGTCGATATTATCAAACACGCACACTCTGCCTACCACTGAACGAACTATATCGGCATACTTTTCGTCGCATTCTACAAGCTCATCCGCAAATCCCACAAAGCCTCTGCAGGATGTGGCACTTTCAAGCTCCGCATTGCGCTTCTGCGCCTTAACTGTGGTAATAGGATAGAACGTAGCTCTTCCCGCACCGCTTCTCTTGAGCGAAGCAATGGCAGCTTTGGCAGATGCCTCATCAGAGGTTACAATATTCTGCAGTGCCGCACCCATTGAAGTCTCAAGAGCAACGATATATTTTGAATCGACCTTGATCAGATGTGACAAGGGTCCGTGTATTCCATGAATACGTCCTGCAGCGGACTCGTTCATTATATATTTTACGCTGTTGTTATAGCCGTCAAAGTGCTCGACCATTCTTTCCATAGCAACGATACGGCTTGTAAGAGAATCTGCCTCCGCACGTACTCCGGAAAGAGTTGCTCTGAGCGCTTCCCTCTCGCTTACTGCTGACGTAAGCTCTCCGTCAGCCTTTTCAAAGCGAGCCTTTTCTTTTTCGGCGCCTGCCTCATAGTCGGAAACAACGTCCGACTGAGATGCTGCAGATCTGTCAAGGGCATCAAGAGTGTTCCTGTATGAAGCAAGTTCTTCACCGATGCTGTTCATTCGTAGAGTTCCCTCTTCCATGCTGTTTTTCAGCACGTTCAGACGGACACGCAAGTCTCCAAGCTCTGACTCAGCACGTTGGCGGTCACGGAACAGAGATTCCACCTTGGCGTCAAGCTCGCTTCTCAAGGTAATTTTGTCCTGTCTTGCATCCCCGATACTGCTGCACTTTTCCTCTGCCGCCGCTATTCCCTCTGCACTTTTTCTTATCTTTTCTTCAAGAACAGCGAGCCTCTCCTCAGCAGCTGTCAGCTGAATACCTGCTTCCTTTGCGAGACGAAGCTCTTCTTCTCTTGCACGCTTGGCGTGCTCCGTGTTGTTTGCGAGAATCCTGGCATCATTCTCAAGCTTCGCTCTCTCTGCTCTCACACGGTTTATATCGTCGTGTATACGACCGATATCTTCCTTATTTCTGCGTGACGCCTCGTAAGCACGCTCGCTCTGTTCACTGAGCTGCTTCATGGTGTCGTCAGCCATCTCAAGCTCATGGGCAGACATCTTCGTCTCGGCGCTGAGCTTTTCAAGTATCTCGCGGTGACGATCCATATCATAACGCCATAGAGAAACGTCAACTCTCTTCTTGGCGTCATAAAGCTCAATATATCTTCTTGCCTTTTCCGCATCACGGCTGAGAGGACCTATACGACCCTCAAGCTCAGAGGCAATGTCCCCCACTCGCACCATATTATTCTCAGTTTCAGCGAGCTTTTTCTGAGATTCATTCTTTCTGTAGCGGTACTTGGTAATACCTGCCGCCTCTTCAAAAATACCTCGTCTGTCCTCGCTCTTTTTGGAAATAATCTCCGCGATTCTTCCCTGTCCGATTATGGAGTAGCCTTCCTTACCTACACCGGTATTCATGAATATCTCATAGATATCCTTAAGTCGGCAAGGCTTTCTGTTTATAAAATACGCGCTGTCTCCGGCACGGTAATATCTTCTCGTAACGGTTATCTCGTCGTATTCCGACTGAATGGTCTTTCCTTCACCGCTGTTATCAAAAGTAATTGACACCTCGGCAAAACCCATGGGACGTACTCCGTCAGCTCCCGAGAAAATGACGTCCTCCATTTTTGAACCTCTGAGAGTCTTGGACGAAAGCTCGCCGAGAACCCATCTCATAGCATCCGTTATATTTGATTTTCCGCTTCCGTTGGGTCCCACGATTATCGTGATACCGTGGTCAAATTTAAGCACGGTCTTGTCGGGAAACGATTTGAAGCCATGCAGTTCAAGTGATTTCAGATACAACCGGGTCTACCTCCCTTCGTATAACGCATTTATTCCGATTCTTTAAGTATCACGCAGTATTCCGCAAGAAATGCGTTTTCTGCGAATTTTATGTTTTTCAGTCCATAACGTCTTTTAAAGTAGTCTCTGTTCCTGCCACCGAGACCAACCGCCATGGAAATTGCCCCCGCCGGCACCTCAAGCTCTATGACATCCCGTCCCTCAAGCTTTGAAACCAGTCTGTCTGCTACCTGTCTGTATACTTCTCCACGCACAAGCTCTCCTATGGCAGGGTGTGCCGGACCTGCGAAGTACTTGTCCTCGCTGTGGAGATTTTCGCTGTCCTGAAGTCCGATCCGCAGACACTTAACGCCGTTATTCACGAACACCTCAAGCACCTCAGCGGAACGGGCAACTGCTGCTTCAACGTCAAGTGGGACATAGTCTCCCTTTCTTGCCATGTACTCGAGGCACGTTCCTTTGAATACAATAGTGGGATATATCCTGCAGCCGGATGCACCGAGAGCGCATATTTGCTCTGCCGTTCTCACCTCATCCTCAGGAGTTGAGCCAGGTAGTCCTATCATCATTTGGCCCACAAAGGGAATACCTGCCTCCTTAAGCAGACCGCAGGCCTTCTCCGTGTCTGACGCGGTATGCCCTCTTCTTGAAAGAGTGAGTACCTCATCCGACATACTCTGTATACCCAGTTCCACCTCGGACAGGGTATAATTTCCGATTATCTCAATTATCTCGGGAGAAATGTAGTCGGGACGGGTCGACATTCTGATACCGCATACCTCTCCGGAACTCACGTAAGACTCGGCAAGATTCAGAAGTCTTATCATCAATTCACGGTCTATACCTGTAAAGGAGCCTCCGAAGAAGGCTATCTCAGCTCTTCGCCCACTTCCCTTAAGTGTATCCAAAGCACCTTCTATGCATTTTTTAGCATCCGTCTCAGAAAACTCCTCTACACCCGATATGGTTCGCTGATTGCAGAAAACACAATCGTTGGGGCATCCGAGATGCGGTATAAATACGGGAATATTGGCGTGTCCCTTATGCTTTGCTCTGCTCAATTCTTTTCTCCGAATAAGGCGAGTGCTTCATGGGCAGCTCTCTGTTCAGCTTCTCTTTTGGAATGAGCCTTTCCTCTGCCTATCACATTGCTGTTAAGTCTCGCTTCGACCTCAAACAGCTTGTTGTGGTCGGGGCCTGACGTTCCCACGAGAACGTATTCAAGCTTCTCTCCCTCCACCTGCTGGACTATCTGCTGAAGAGCCGTCTTATAATCAACGAATACGCCTTCGCTTCCGATACTTTCGATCTCACCGATTATATGGGGCAGAAGGAATCTTTCCACAGCTTCCGTATTTCTTCCCGAATCGATATACATCGCCGCAAGCAGCGCCTCAAACGCATCGGCAAGGATGGACGCACGTTCTCTGCCGCGGTTCATATCCTCTCCGTGTCCGAGAAACATATAGCTGCCGAGATTTATGGCACGTGCAAACTTGGATAGTGCCTTTTCGCACACAACAGCCGCACGAATCTTGGTCATATCCCCTTCCTGACGGTCTCTGTATTTATCAAACAGGTATCTGCTGGTTACAATGGAAAGCACCGAATCTCCAAGGAACTCAAGTCTTTCGTTACAGTTTACCGCACTGCCCTTGGAACGGCACTCGTTGGAATACGACGAATGAGTCAATGCTTCGTTGAGCAGCTCCTTATTTTTGAATGTGTAGCCAATCGTCTTTTCAAGAGCTTCGATCGGCAATTTATTCGTGTTCATTTTCGATCATTCAACCTTTTTATGTATTTTTGAGATTCAGAAGATCAGCCTTTTCTTGCAGCCAGTGCCGCTTCTATCTCACCGATGGCTCCGCTAGCGGCAAATCTTTCCGCCTGAAGTATGGCATTTTTGAATGCTTTCGCATCAGAGCTTCCGTGAGCCTTTATAACGGGTCTTGATATACCGAGAATAGGCGCACCGCCGTATTCTGCAGAATCGTATTTCTTTCTGAAGCCCATTATCTGTCCCTTCATGGCAAGGAAGCAAAGCTTAGTTATAATATTCGCGGTAAATATATTCTTAAGGCTCTTAAGCATGAATTTTGACATACCCTCGGTGAGCTTCAGGGCAATATTACCGGTAAATCCGTCCGTTACGAGCACGTCGCAGGGGCAGTAGGGTATTTCCTTGGACTCCACGTTTCCGATGAAATCAATGTCAGCGCACTCAGACAGAACCTTATATGCTTCTACGTGAAGGGGTGTACCCTTGCACTCCTCGGTACCGTTGTTGAGCAGACCGACCTTAGGCTTGTCAACACCCATAACTCTGTTCATATATACCGTGCCGGTGTACGCCCACTGGAGAAGATTATCGGCTGTTACACTGATGTTTGCGCCGCTGTCAAGAAGAAGAACCGGTCTGTCAAAGGGAAGGAGAGCCGCAATCGCCGCACGTCTTACACCTTTTATATTGCGCACTTTGAGTGTAGCTCCCGTATGGAGAGCACCCGTACTGCCTGCGCTGACGAAAGCATCTGCGCCTTCTTTAAGAAGTCTCAATCCTTCACTCATGGATGAATCGGTCTTTCCCTTGACGACGAGCATAGGGTCATCATCCATTTCGATCACGCCCTCAGCATGAAATATCTCAATTTTATCTGCATTATACTTATTTTTCTGAAGAGCTTCCTTTATGATCTCCTCACGTCCGACGAGGACGAGAGTGGAGTCAACCTCAAAGGATGCATCACACGCACCGCGAATGATCTCATCCGGCGCCTTATCTCCACCCATTGCATCAATAATAATTCTCATAATAATCATCCATTCTGCCGCTTAAGCGGCAACACAAATAATCTAACGAAACAAGCACACACCGCGTCAGCGAAGAAAAATCCTTCCGTATGATTTTTCAGTGTTTGTTTGACGCACCTGACACAGTCAAGTGTTTGAAACCGAATAGCTTTATTCCGTAACTGTCTACACTTTCGCGCTAATCTCCATTCAGCCTGCGCTGAACAATTAGAATAACTTACTCCGCGAAGGGAACGCCCCTTCACGCATATCCTTTGCTCAAATCAACCGAGTCTGTCACGAAGAACCTTCAAGGCTTCAGCAACAGTATCGCATATCTTAAGAGCTCTTACGGAATATGCCTCATATCTGGCGCGCTGTCCGCCGCGTACCTTTTCTTCAAGCCTCGGCACTATTCCGAAATTTGCGTTCATGGGTTGGAAGGGGCCCGTACCACCCTCCGATATATAGCGAGCCATGGCACCCATCATCATTTTGTCGGGGAAACAAAATCTGTCTTTACCGAGAAGCTTCAGTGCCGCTGAAATACCGGCAACGAATCCCGATGCCGCAGACTCGATATACCCCTCAACTCCGGTCATTTGTCCCGCAAAGTGCACGTTCTCCATGCCGCGGAGTGAATAGTCAGAGTTCAACCTATCGGGGGAATTTATGAATGTGTTGCGGTGCATGACACCGTATCTCAAAAGCTCTGCATTCTCAAGACCGGGTATCATTCCGAAGACCCTCTTTTGCTCCGGGAACTTCAGATGTGTCTGGAAGCCAACGATGTTGAACATCTCGCCCTCTTCGTTTTCACGGCGAAGCTGAACCACTGCGTAGTAGGTGTCTCCGGTTTCGGGATTGGTTATGCCCACCGGCTTCATGGGGCCGAACCTGAGAGTATCCTCTCCTCGTTTCGCCATGACCTCAACGGGCATACAGCCCTCGAACACCTTTACCTTTAAGCCTGCATCCGCCTCGTGAAGCGGAGCCTCCTCCGCTGTGATGAGAGCTTCATAAAACGCCTTGTATTCAGCTTCAGTCATGGGACAGTTGATATAATCCGCATCCCCCTTATCGTACCGGGAAGCAAAGAACGCCTTAGTCATGTCTATTGAATCAAAGGACACTATGGGAGCCGCCGCATCAAAGAAGTACAGGCTGTCGCCTCCTATCAGAGATGCAACGTCCTCAGCCAGCTCATCCGACGTGAGGGGACCCGTTGCCACGACGCACACGGCATCTCTCGGAACCTTTGTCACCTCTTCGTTTACCACTTCGATCAATGGGTGTGATGTGATCTTATCCGTAATATACTTTGAAAACAGCTCTCTGTCAACGGCAAGAGCTCCGCCTGCAGACACCTTTGTAGCGTCACAAGCTTCAATTATAACGGAACCCATTCGACGCATTTCCTCCTTAAGGAGTCCCGACGCGTTGGTCACATCTGCGGAGCGAAGTGAGTTTGAGCACACAAGCTCCGCCATCGTATCCGCATGATGGGCAGGCGATTTCTTGTGAGGCTTCATTTCAAAAAGCGTTACCGGCACACCCAAGGAAGCTGCCTGATATGCCGCTTCGCAGCCGGCAAGTCCGGCTCCGATTATAAATAATCTGTCCATACTTATTCTCCATTCAGCCGACGGCTGTACATAATTCAAAAACATCTCCAGACCGGGATCAACCCTTCCCGTTATCACAAATGCGAGCTTCCCTGATACGTTTTTATTGGGTGTCACGCAGCCCGATCATTCACGCATTGGACTTATCCGAGGGGTCATCCTTGACGTCCGCCTTATACTTGCAATTCTCATTGCGGCAGACAAGCTGATTCTTGCCTTTTTTGCGAAGTAACATATCTCCGCAAACGGGACATTTTTCATTGGTGGGAATATCCCATGAAGAGAACTTACATTCGGGATACTTCTCACAGCTATAGAACTGAGAACGGTTTCTACCGTACTTTATTACGATCTCCGACCCACACTCAGGACATTTTACGCCGAGATTCTTTGCTATCTGCTTTGTAAATTTACACTTGGGATATGAGGAGCACGCGTAAAAGCTTCCGTATCTTCCGTTTCTAAGAACAACGTCAGCGCCGCAAAGATCACACTTCATTCCCTCGACCTTACGGTCACTCTCATCAGGCTTTTCCTTACCGTCCTTTGTAATGGGTTTGGTATTTTTACATTCGGGATAGTTGGGACAAGCGGCAAACTTACCGAATCGTCCCTCCTTGATTATCATTTTTGCTCCGCACTTATCGCAAACGATATCGGTCTCCTCGACGGGTATCTCAATATCATCCTTGGAAACAGACGCAAATGCCGCATCAAGTTCCACCTTGAAGTCTTTATAGAACTCGGAGAGAATGTCCTCCATTTTTACATCTCCCTCTTCGATGCTGTCGAGCTTATCCTCCATCATGGCGGTAAACTTATAGTCTACGATATCGGGGAATCTCTCGCACATCAGCTTGGTGATCACCTCACCGAGAGGGGTGGGGAACAAAGTTTTGCCCTGCCTTTTAACGTATCCGCGGGACACTATCAAGGTAATTATTGAGGTGTACGTGCTGGGTCTTCCGATACCCTTCTCCTCAAGGAACTTGATAAGCGAAGCTTCCGTATATCTTGCCGGAGGCTCGGTGAAATGCTGTTCGGGAGTGATCTTCTCAACTCCGAGCACATCTCCCTCGTTTATCTGCGGCAGGCGTGTGGACTTCTCCTTGGTACCGTCATCGTTTGACTCCTCATATACCGCCATGAATCCGGCAAACTTCACCGTATATCCGCTGGAACGGAAGAGATACTTGCCTGTCGCTATATCTATCTGCACCGTAGAAAGCTCTGCGGATTCCATCTGGCTGGCTACAAATCTGTCCCATATGAGCTTATAAAGCTTATACTGATCGCTTGTAAGCTTACCCTTGATGGCAGCAGGCTCGATATTTACATGGGATGGACGAATAGCCTCGTGAGCATCCTGCGCATTTGACTTGGACTTATATATCCTGGGGCTTTCGGGATAATACTTGTCTCCGAACGCCTTGCAGATATAATCCCTTGCGGCAGCCCTTGCCTCATCGGCAATTCTGAGAGAGTCCGTTCTCATATACGTGATAAGACCCTGTACACCGCCGAACTCATGACCAATATTGATACCCTCATAAAGCTCCTGTGCAACCTTCATAGTACGCTGTGACTGGAAGTTGAGCTTTCTTGAAGCCTCCTGCTGCAGGGTAGACGTAATAAAAGGGGGGGCGGGATGTCTGTATTTCCTACCTTTTTTAACGTCCTTTACGCGGAAAGGATTGTTTTCCGCTTCAAGAACAACAGCACGTGCATCTTTTTCACAGGCAAGATCGATCTTACTGCCGTCAGATGCAAGACCGTAAAAATGAGAAACGAACTTCTTTCCCTCGGGAGTGATGAGAGAAGCATCCACAGTCCAGTATTCCTTGGGAACAAACGCTCTGATCTCATTTTCCCTGTCAACGATGATCTTTGTGGCAACGGATTGTACTCGGCCTGCGGAAAGTCCGCTTTTTACGGTCTTCCAAAGGAACGGACTGAGCTTATAGCCGACGATTCTGTCAAGAAGCCGTCTCGCCTGCTGAGAATTGACAAGATTCATGTCAATGGCTCTTGGATGCTTTATGGCATCCTTTACGGCACTCTTGGTCAGCTCGTTGAATGTGATTCTGTTGACCTTTTTGGGGTCTATTGCCAGAGCATTCACGAGATGCCATGATATAGCCTCTCCCTCGCGGTCAGGGTCAGTTGCCAGATATACCTTGTCCGCCGCTTTTGCTTCCTTTTTCAGTTCGCGGATCAGATCACCCTTTCCGCGTATATTTATATAGTGTGCCTCGAAATTGTTGTCGATGTCAACACCCAGCGTAGACTTGGGAAGGTCTCTGACATGACCCTTGGATGCAACTACCTTGTATCCGCTTCCCAGATATCCTTTGATAGCGGGAGCCTTTGTTGGAGACTCGACGATAACGAGCTTCACTTGCTTTTGCATTTTTAAATTTACCTTTCGTTTGGTTTTAGATGTACTGCTGTACATACAATTCATTCTTCCGATGAATCAAATACGATCTCCTCTTCGGAAATACGTACAAAATATCCGCCGGGATGTGCCTCAACTGCACCGGCGAGCTCAAGCATTGAAAGTGAGCTGAGAACGTCGCTTACCGCGACACCCCCTTCAGTCAGCTCATCGGGGATCATCGGAACGTCCGGCTTCATCATATTATACACTTTAATATTGATTTCATCCAGAAGCTCCGCCTCTATCTGTCTTTGTTTCTTTGACGGCAATGTCTCACGTGATTTTTCGGTCCCGGAAGACGGCACAACGTCCTCTCCAATGACCTTAACAGAGTTTTCCGCCATGTCTCCCATGGAGACTTTGTTATCTGCATTTTTCTTATCACTGCGTTTGACCTTGCCTGTCTTCGGAGCCTCACTCTTTCCGAAAAGGACGTTTTTACCGCCGTATGCGGAAACGCCGTAATAATTATTGCCTCCGCGGCTTGACACCCTGACTCTCGCCATGGCATCCGAAGATGCCGCTTCAGCATCAAATTTGCGCAAAGCGCGTCTGCAAGCCTTCAGACTCACACTGTGAGGATAAATAAATTCGTATTCCGCAAGGATATCCTCAGCGGAAGTTGCAACGTACACTCCGCTTTTCAGCAAAGCATTGGTTCCGCCGCTTCCTGATATTCCCACCTCACCGGGAACTGCAAATACGTTTCTGCCCTGACATATGGCGTGCTTGGCGGTTATAAGAGCTCCGCTGTTTTCAGGTGCTTCAACGACAACGCTACCGGCACAGAGACCGCTGATTATCCTGTTACGGACAGGAAAATGGTAACCTATCGGACGTGTCCCGGGAGGATATTCCGAGATCACCGCGCCGTTTTTCAGTATTAGATTGTAAAGCTGCATATGATCCTTGGGATATACCACGTCAACTCCGCCGCCAAGGACCGCAACAGTCTTTGCACCTGCGTCTATGGCACCGCAAAGGGCCATTCCGTCACAGCCCAGCGCCATTCCACTGACGACGACGGCTCCGCCTGCACCCAAGCCATATCCGATAGCATAAGCATTTCGCCTGCCTGAATCACTCATGGTTCGGGTACCCACCACAGATACACACAAATTGTCGTTCATCTTCGGAAGCTTACCCTTCACGTAAAGAACGAGAGGTGCGTTTCTCAGAGATGCAACACTTTTCGGGAAATCTCCGTCAGTAGGAACGATAACGCGCTGACCGAGCTTTAAAGCATCTTCAAGTATACGGGAAGCCTCATCGGTGTTTTTGTCAGAAATAATGCTTTTCGCCTTTTTCAGCTCATAATCCGAAAGCTCGCCGGCGCCCTCGCGCTCAACGTCCTCGGGAGTAGCATTATATACCGATGCCGCATTACCGAAAATATTAATCAGCTTGACCGCTATATAGCTTCCCTGTCGGGCAGCCTCCGCAAGCCATATCCAGTATATCCTGTAATCCTTCATGAAATCTCCCATTCATCCAACGGCTTTGCAAAATACTTAAGCATATTTTTGCCGTGTGTTTTAAATTTCTGTTCTGACTCTTGCGTACTCCCAAAGTATTACGGAAGCCGCAACGGATGCATTCAAGCTTTCCGTATTCTCCTCCATGGGAATAAGTACGCTTGACGTACACTCTGCCAATATATCATCCGATATACCGTGCCCTTCGTTACCGATGACGATAACGTCGTTGCCTCGGACCTCATATGAACCGAGTTTCAGACTGTCCTGAGTCAGCGCCGCCGCCAGCACGCGTCTTCCGTCAAGACGGCATCCTCTGATATATGACGCGCCGTCAGAGACAGTGGCAACGTCACATTTGAAGATCGCCCCCATAGCCGCACGCACGGTCTTCGGATTGAAGAGATCCGCGCAGGAATGGAGCACGATCCTGACCCCACCGAGAGCACAAGCGCTTCTTATGATGGTGCCGAGGTTTCCGGGATCCCTTATGCTGTCAAGGAAAAGCACGACCCCATCTTCCTTCGCCTCAAAAAACGGCTTCTCACAAGCTGCCATGGCTATAATACCCTGCGGGGACTTTTCAGTGGTGATCTTGTCAAACGCCGAGTCGGAAAGCACGTAAAAGCCAGCTTTTGCCGACTGCACGGTATCGTATACTTCACGAAAGGTCTCTGCGGTGCTTTCACGTACGTATACTTCAAGAAGACTTCCCCATTTTGCCGCCTCAAGGGTAAGCTTTACCCCCTCGCAAAGGAACGCACGGGACTTCTCCCTGTACTTTTTTTCCGTAAGCTTTGAAGCCGCAACCACGCGGGAGTTCTGTCTTGAAGCTATATACGGCACCGCAAAACCGTCTTTAAAAACATAATTTTCCATAGTAATTATTCTCTGAAAAAATGCAAGGAGGCTATCACGCGTGCGCGTGATAGCCTTATATTAAAACTTAGAGAGCAGCCTTAGCGAGCTTAGAGAGCAGCCTTAGCGAGCTCTACGATATTTGCAAATGCTTCCTTGTCATTTACAGCGATCTCAGCAAGCATCTTACGGTTGAGGTTGATGCCAGCCTTCTTGAGACCGTGCATAAGCTGGGAATAGTTGATACCGCATACCTTTGCCTGTGCGGAGATACGGGTGATCCAAAGTGCGCGGAAATCTCTCTTCTTCTGCTTGCGGCCGATGTAAGCATAGTTGCCACTCTTCATTACAGCCTGCTTAGCCATCTTAAAATGCTTGCTCTTTGCGCCCCAGTAGCCCTTTGCAGCCTTAAGGATTCTGTTTCTTCTCTTGCGCGTCATCATAGCGCCTTTAACTCTTGCCATCTTTCGTTACATCCTTTCTTTCGTATGTTCTGATCAGTCCTGACCGATGAGTCTCTTGATGTTAGCGGTCATTGCCTTGCTGAGGATCTGGCTGCTGCGCAGATGTCTCTTTCTCTTAGCTGTCTTCTGGTTGAGGTTATGACGGTGATCAGAGTGATATGCCTTTACCTTACCTGTTCCGGTAACAGAAAATCTCTTGGCGGATGCCTTGTGTGTCTTGATCTTTCCCATTGTTCTATATCCTTTCGGTTATTATTTTCCGTAAAATACGGCAGCACGGTTTTCCGTGGTGCTCAAAAAGGCGGAAACTGCCTTATTTTGACTGATTCTTGTCCGGTGCGATAAACATTGTGAGCTGACGTCCTTCAAGAGTCGGCTTCTTGTCAACACTTCCGAATTCTGAGCAGGCTTCGGCGAATCTGCCGAGCATGTCACGGCCAAGTTCCTGGTGCGCGATCTCGCGTCCCTTAAAACGGAGGCAAACTCTTACCTTGTTACCGTCAGAGAGGAATTTCTTAGCACGGTTAGCCTTGGTCTCGAAGTCATGGGTATCGATCCTGCAGGAAAGCTGGACCTCCTTGACTTCCATTGTCTGCTGCTTTTTCTTAGCCTCTTTTTCTCTTTTGTCCTGTTCGTAGCAATACTTACCGTAGTCCATTGCGCGGCAAACCGGCGGTTTAGCCTGCGGAGCTATCATTACAAGGTCAAGGTCACGGTCATATGCGTATGCTTTTGCCGAGTCAATCGCCATGATACCAAGCTGTTCGCCGTTTTCATCAAGCATACGGACTTCCTTTGCTTTGATATCATCGTTGATATGCAGTTCTTTCGCGCTTATTTTCAGCACCCCCAAATTAATAAAAAACGTGCCGGAACACAGTCCCCGCACTTCAAACACACCCAATGCACCACATTATATATAAATGTAACTTTTGTCATTCGGTTATTGACCGTACTCGCTTAGCGGCACGGTGAGAACGGAGATGAGTTCTGCTTCTTTGTACCCACATATCATACCACATATGTTTCTCTTTGTCAACACCTTTTTGAAATTTTTTTATAATTCTTCGGATTCCCTTCAAAGAACCTCCCCGACACATCTGTCCGCAAATTTTAACTTTACTAAAAAAATCATTACTCTTATTGATTTTGCGCCTCAGAGATAGTATAATAGTATTTGTAAAAGTATATCCGTTTGAATACTGCGCCTGTTCGCTTTATTCGGAAAGGAAACAAAACTGTATGAACCGAGTATCAAAGCATAACTATTACCTTGATATAGCCGAGACCGTATCGGAGCGCTCCACCTGTCTCAGAAAGAGATACGGCGCCATCATCGTAAAAAACGATGTTATTATCTCAACGGGCTATAACGGTGCCCCACGCGGCAGAAAAAACTGCACCGACATCGGCTCCTGCATGAGAGACACCCTGAATATTCCCAGAGGAGAACGCTACGAGCTTTGCCGTTCAGTTCATGCCGAAGCCAACGCCATCATCGCCGCATCCCGCGAGAATATGCTTGGATCCACCCTTTATATGTGCTGCACTGATCCGATTGATGCTCACGTCATCGGCGGAGTGTGCTCCTGCATGATGTGTAAGCGCCAGGTCATAAACGCAGGCATCAAGGAGGTCATCGTCCGCGAGGATGCCGAAAACTATACGATCTACAACGTAGAAGACTGGATCGAAAACGACGACAGTCTGTCAGGAATATTCGGTTATTGAGCCGAAACAAAAATAACATCTCGGAAGGAGACGGGAAATGTCCGAATTTGAAGCAGTTCTGTGCCCTGAAAAAAGCGGCAACGCGAAAAATAAATCCTCACTTATATTCGTATGCACCGGAAACACCTGCCGGTCCCCCATGGCGGCTGCGCTTTTTAATCACCTTTATCCGGACTCCGATTTCGCAGCGACCTCGGCAGGGCTTTTGGCAGACGGTTCACCAATTTCAAAAAACGCCTCAGAGGCTTTAATGGAACGGGGAGTTCTCCCTACGCCGGGCAATAACTATATTGCCCACATATCCCGCGCCCTTGACGAAGACGCCGTCAATGAAGCAGACCTCATCGTAGGTATCACCTCATCCCACGCCATGAGTATCCTTATGAAGTATCCGGCACACGCGTCAAAGATCACCGTTATGCCCATGGATATATCAGACCCCTACGGCGGAGACATGGACAGGTACAGAGAGTGTCTCTCCGATATTGAGAGGGCGTTGGCATCAGCGTTCGCGTCGGAAGAGGGTACAGGCAATGCAGATTGATGTAAGACCCATGCTCTCATCCGATCCCGATAAGGTATCAATTATCGAAATCTCTGTCTTCAGCGACCCATGGAAGACATGCGACTACGAAGACATGCTGCAGAGTCGAAACCACAGCGTCCTTTGCGCATGGGACGAAAGCAGTAAGCTTCTCGGATACGCAGCCGTCGGCTATGTTGCCGGAGAGAGCGAGATACTCCGTATTGCCACCTCGCCCGAAGCAAGAAGATGCGGTATCGGAAGGGCTCTGCTCACACGCATGATAGAAGAACGAAAAGCGGCAGGGGACGAGATCATGTTTCTTGAGGTCAGATCTCAGAATACTCCCGCAGTATCCTTGTACAGCTCTGTCGGCTTTTCAGTCTATGCCATGAGAAAAGGATATTACAAAGCTCCCTCCGACGATGCTCTTATGATGAGCCTCGACTTGAAAAAAACAGATACACTATAAACAGACTACAAACAGACATTGAAAGGTCATAACCTATGATAATTTTGGGAATTGAAAGCTCCTGCGACGATACAGCCGCCTCCATACTTGACGTGACATACGGCAAAGACCGTCATGATATTAAACTGCTGTCAAACGTGGTGTCGTCTCAGACAAAGATACACGCAGAATACGGAGGAGTCGTCCCGGAGATTGCCAGTCGTTGCCATGCGGAAAATATTTCGGGAGTGGTAAGTACTTCCCTTGCTGAAGCAGGAGTGACCTACTCCGACATCAATGCCGTTGCCGTAACCTTTGCCCCCGGACTTATCGGCTCCCTCCTTGTGGGAGTCAGCTTCGCCAAGGCTCTCGCTTCCTCTCTTGGTGTACCGATAATTCCCGTTGACCACATAGAAGCCCACGCTGCCGCATCATATCTTGAGTATCCCGACCTAACGGGAAATTACCTTGCACTCATAGTATCCGGCGGACATACATCCTTCTATGAGGTGACAAATTACGACTTCGAGGAGATAGGAGGAACGCGTGACGATGCCGCAGGTGAGGCCTTCGATAAGGTAGGCCGTGTCATGGGACTTCCTTATCCCGGAGGTGCCGCAATGGATAAGCTCGCCGCCGCAGGATTTGAAAGAGACGCATGGAAAAGCATCCGCTTCCCCTCCCCTGCCATGAATGACGGAACCTTAGAATTTTCCTTCAGCGGACTTAAAACCGCAGTTATAAATCACCTTCACAAGCTCACACAGCAAATGAAGCTCGAAAGCGGTGCCCTTTTGCCTGATGAGGTAAAAGAAGACGTCGCCGCCGCCTTTACACACGTCACCGTGAACGGAATATGCGCCAAACTTCGTGAGGCACTTGCAGAATCTCCCCGTGAGTATGTCGTTCTTGCAGGCGGTGTTGCCGCTAACTCACACCTTAGAAACGCCGTCACCGAGCTGTGCCGCACCATGGGGGTAAAACTTGCCACACCCTCCCTTAAATTATGCGGAGACAACGGCGCAATGACCGCTGCCGCAGGCGTCATGCAGTACAAAAAAGGCATCGTCGCGGACTCACGGATGAATGCTTTCGCATCTGACGAAAACTCAAAAGCTTATCTCGATTTTTTAAAGTCAAAAGTCTGAAATCAACCCGTTTTTTCAACGCAAACCCGACTTGAAATCACGTTATTTTGTTATCGCCTAACTTTTCAACATGAGTTTTCAACAGGGTGTTGAAAACTTTCGGATTTTTCAACATGGATTTCACATCAAAACGTGTTCGTAAACTGTAAAACATCGGGTTTCCCCATATTCTTCGGGGATTTCTCAGACACCTCTGAACAATAAAAGGCTTTTGCATAACTTATTTTCCACAAACAAGAAACATCATTTCCGGCTGAAAAATCGAAGTTTTCCACATTTTTCTTGCCTAAAATCATTTTTTAACATATTTCCACGGAGGAACGGGCACAGCCCGAAACAAGCATATAATGAAAATCGTTCCAAATTACGGAAACAGTGCTTTCGTCGTACCGGGATCGGCAACGGAACACCTCACCACAGCCGACAGAGCAGCTCTCGCCTGTCTTCTTTACGTTATGAACAAGCAGGATTTCAGCGTAACGTCCGCCGCAGAAGAATTACGTATGGACGAAGAAGATTTCATCTCAGCTCTCCGCTTCTGGGAAGAAGCAGGAGTCATTGAGTCAAAGGGCAGATCAAAGCGTTCTAAAGCATCCGCCAAGTCTACCGAGTCCAACGACGTAAGACCTGCCAAGCCGCAAAAGAAACACGTGGCATCATCTCTCCCATCATATTCTACAGCAGAAACAGCAAAGTTTCTCGAAGACAACGCCAAGACCGCCGAGCTGATAATCTCCTGCGAAAACATAATCGGCAAGATATTCACCACGGCAGAGACAAATATCATAATAGGAATGCTCGACCACCTGTCCCTCTCCGGAGACTACATCCTGCTACTATTTGCCCATGCCGCAAAGATCGAGAAGAAAAGTGTACGCTATATTGAAAAGCTCGCCCTGAGCTTCGTTGACCGTGATATCACCAAATACAGTGAGCTTGAAGCAGAGCTTGCAAATATTGAGCTTGCGGAAAACACCGTCCACCACGTCCGTTCCCTGTTCGGCATCGGAAGCCGTGCTCTTACCCCCAAGGAAAAGAAAATGATTAGTACGTGGTGCATTACATGGAGCTTCACCGACGAGATCATAACCAAGGCGTACGAGATAACCGTCAACGCCACGGGAGACGCTTCCCTCAGCTATGCCAACGCCGTTCTTGAAAATTGGTATAACGCGGGGCTGAAGACCCCCGAGGAGATCGACAGTTATTCCGCAGAATACGATAAAACCAAAAAGGGTGCCTCGCGGTACGGCAAAAAGGGTTCCGCGAAAAACACCTTCGGCCCCGAGAACTCAAGCTTTGACACCGACGACTTTTTCGAAGCCGCCCTCAGAAGATCCTTTGACGAAGCGGGAAAGAAGCCCGAATGAAAAAGCAAGTCCAAAATATACTGTGATTGGAGTTACATATGGCATACAGCAAGGAAAACCTGAAGCACGTCAGCGAGCTGCTTGCATCCCGCCGTTCAGCGGCTATATCCGAGCACGAAAAGAGGAGAGTTGAATTCGCCTCTGTGTGTCCTCAGATACTTGATATCGAGCAGAGCCTTGCCGCTACGGGTTCAAGAATAATGGCGGCAGCCTTATCCCACGAGCTCACGGACGAGCTCCTAAGCGAGATACGCCGCGAAAACGAACAGCTCAGACGCAAGAGATCCATACTGCTGGCAACACACAACCTGCCCACAGATTGGCTTGACATCAAATACACCTGTGAAAAGTGTTCCGACACGGGTTACGTGGGAATAGATATGTGCGAGTGCATGAGACGGGAGCTTGTCCGCGCAGGCTTTGCAAGCTCAGGACTTGCAAACCTCATTGAGAATCAGTCATTTGACAATTTCTCATTCGATTATTATTCCGCCGGCGACAAGGTAAACGTAATGCACAGCTATCAGCGTCTTCGCGAGTTCGCCGAATCCTTTGACGACACCTCGTCCGTTTCATGGCTTCTCTTCGGAGCCACGGGACTTGGTAAGACTCACCTTTCCACCGCCGTGGCGAAAGTGGTCATTGAACGGGGCTACAACGTGGTATACGAAAGCGCGCAGGGTATGATCGCCGACTTTGAAGCCGTCAAATTCGGAAGAGATTACGAAAGCCGCCGCGAGGAAAGATATTTCGACTGCGACCTTCTCATAATCGATGACCTTGGCATTGAGATCGCAAATCAGTTTACCGCATCCTGCATCTACAACGTAATAACCACGCGTATCAACAACAAGCGCCCCACCATAATCAACACGAATCTCACTCAAACCGAGATGAGAGAAAGATACGCAGACCGTATCACCAGCCGTCTCTTCGGAGAATTCCGCCCCCTGCCCTTTACAGGACGGGACGTCAGACGACAGAAGATCGATAAACGGTAATAAAACCGTATAATGATAAAATAAACAGCCGCCAATGCGGCAGAATGGAGACTAATATGAAAATCGGAGCAATGGTAGAGTCCTTCAGACTCGGATTCAGAGGCGGAGTGGAAAAAGCGGCATCCCTCGGTGTTGCGGGAATACAGGCGTTCGCAACTGACGGTGAACTTGCCCCCCAAAACATGACCCGTGAAAAGATCCGCGAGACCCTCGATATCGTCAATTCAAACGGAATCGTATTCTCAGCTCTCTGCGGAGACTTCGGATACGGCTTTAACGATCCCGAGCAGAACGCTCATTATATTGAAAAGTCCAAGCGCGTGCTTGACCTTTCCCTTGAGCTCGGTTGCGGTATCGTAACCACCCACGTGGCTCATATCGCAGGCGAAGATCCCGCAAAGGTCGAGATCTTAAGAAAGGCTTGCCGTGAGCTTGCGGAATATGCAGACTCCGTGGGCGCATACTTCGCCATTGAAACCGGCGGAGACCGCGGATGCGTTCTCGGTCCCTTCCTTGACAGCCTCGGCGCACAGGGTCTCAGAGTAAACTTCGACCCCGCTAACCTCGTAATGTGTCAGGACGACCGTCCCGAGGAGGCTCTCAAGTACCTCGGCAAGTACGTTGTACACACCCACGCCAAGGACGGCGTTATGCTGAAGAAGAGAGTCGAAGGCAAGGTTGACATCGAGCTTGACGAAGAGGCTAAGAAGCACAAGGCTATGCTTGAGATGGGACACAGCTACCTTGAAATGCCCCTCGGTACAGGCGACGTAAACTTCGACGTTTACCTCCCCGCCCTCAAGGCTACAGGCTTTGACGGATACCTCACCATCGAGCGCGAGGTCGGCGCAGATCCCGTGGCGGACATTGCTATGGCTGTTGATTTCCTCAAGGAAAAGATCGCAAAGTTTGGTCTTTAAGCTGGTGTGATCAAAATGAAGCTTTTCATAGCATCCGATATCCACGGTTCCTCGTATTACGCGGATTTAGTGGTGGAAAAATTCCATGACAGCAGTGCAGACCGCCTCGTTCTTCTCGGAGACATCCTGTACCACGGTCCCCGCAACGACCTTCCCCGCGATTATGCGCCGAAGAAGGTCATCGCCTTATTAAATCCCCTCGCCGGCAAGATCCTCGCAGTGCGGGGCAACTGTGAGGCTGAGGTTGACCAGATGGTTCTTGATTTCAACGTCTCAAGCGATTACATGACACTCTTTGACGGTGAAAAGGTTCTCTGCTGCAGCCACGGTCACAGAACTGTTCCCCCTCTCGCAAAGGGTGACGTTCACCTGTACGGACATACTCATGTGCCCGTCATGGAGGATAAGGACGGGGTTATACACATAAATCCCGGAAGCACGTCCATACCCAAGGAAAATTCCCCTCACAGCTACGTTATATATGAAAACGGTACTTTCACCTGGTACGACCTCGAAACGGGTGAATGCTACATGACGGGCAGTATAAGATAAAAAAGGAAACGGGACTATCGCAAGTTCGTACTTCGCCGACTTGTGACGTCCCGCTTTTTTAATGATATCCGTTCCCTACGGTCGCGGATGATATAGCTGACGCTATGATATCTGCCTTGCAGATGATATACGCTTCGCGTATGAAGAGAACGGGTATCTCCCTGAAAAAGTCACGTCCCCTCCGTGAGGGAATTAAGTGTAAAAACATATATCTGTATTTTGTTGAAATTGCACATGTTTCCCATCGTTCATATCATCATTGGCAAGCATAGTAAACTATGTTATAATGAGGGCACAGATATTTCACATATCCATCACGAAAGGAAACAATAATATGAAGAAAAAGCTACTCGCCCTGCTTCTGACTCTGTGTATGCTCTCGTCGCTTCTCGTGACAGTTGCCCCGCAGAGGAAAAGCTCCCCTTTACCGACGTGGCTGAGAAAAATTGGTTCTACAGCGCGGTAAAATACGTTTATGATATCGGTATTATGAAGGGAACGAACTCAGAAGGCACCATCTTCGAACCGAATACCACGGTCTCACGCGCAATGTTCGTGGCAATGCTGGGACGTCTTGACGGAGCTGCGGAAAAGCTTACCTCCAAGTATCCCGATGTAAAGTCCGACAAGCTTAACTGGTACTACGGATACGTTGGCTGGGCAAGTGAAAACGGCATCATCACCGGCTACAGCGACGGTAACTTCGGACCGAACGCTCCCGTGACCCGCGAGCAGATGGCGACCATCATTTCCCGTTACATCACCTACACGGGCATCATCCCAAAGCTCGACATCTCCGCCCCAAAGATATTCCCCGACCGCGACAAGATCGCAAAATACGCACAGACTCCCGTTGAGAATATGCGTAAGATGGGACTTATCAAGGGAACTTCCTCAGGCGAATTCGATCCCAAAAGCGGACTTAACCGTGCGTCCGCCGCTACTATCATCATGCGCCTTGACGAAATGCTTGATGAGCTCCGTCTCGGAGAGCCCATCGTTCCCGACTACACCGTTGAGGGTGAAGATACTGTCCTCATGGGCGCCTTTGACCTTTACTACGGCGGTACAGCCCTTGACTCCGCTTATACGGGTGTCGGTATTTCTTATGCAGAAGACGACTATCCCTACCTTACAGAGGACACCTCCGAGCAGCTGTTTATAATTGCAGCCTCCTCTTCGAGAAAAGTGTCAAACGATAACACTTATATAAGAGGGCAGAGGAAACAAACACTTTAGTACAAGGCAAAGATCACTATTTCGAGATCGATATGCGCGTTGCCGCTGTTGATACCGAAAAGTTCCCCGTATTCCGCGTGGCTTACAGAACGCAAAACGGTGCTGGCGCACAGCTTGGCGTATTCGCTACCGGTAATTCCGCAAAATTCCTTGACTATACCGCAAAGAGCGAAAAGGTCAGCGGATGGAAGTACGGTATTATCGATACCAAGGGACAAAACGCTTATTCCGCCGGCTCCGAGCAGGTCTGCGTGACTGTACTTGCGGACAGCAACATTGAGCTTCTCTACGTTGCCGCATTCAAGGACGCGGCATCTGCAGAAAAGTTTGACGTAACAGCCCACAAGGCAGAGCTCAAATACTCCGGTGAGGTAATCGAGACAACTCCCGCAAGTAACGCTGACGTTGACGCAGCACTGGCAGAAGCCAATGCAAAGGCTCAGGAAATAATCAACAACGCAGACAATATCGATCCCTCAACCGTCACGGGAACTGTATACTACATTTCCGACTCCGAAGGTGACGACAGCAACTCGGGAACCTCCCCCGATGCTCCATGGAAGACGTTCTGCAATCTCCTGACGGTAAAAGGAAACGGCTTTTTCATAACTCACAACGTAAAAGCCGGTGACGCAGTTCTTCTGAAGAGAGGGGACACCTTCAATTCCTATAAATACAATTTAGATTATAACTGGCTGGATATGGCACGCGGTGTAACCTACGGCACCTACGGCGAAGGCGAAAAGCCCGTCATCACCAAAGAGGTATATCTTGAAGAGCCTGCGGGAAAGTGGACGGAGACGGAATACAAGAACGTATGGAAGCTTGACGCTACCGTCGAGGACGTGCCCGGAAGTGCCGTTTTCACAAAGCCCGACGGCACCGAGCTTTGGGGAATCATGACCTACATCAAAAATCCCTCAGACGGTCAGTACGGCAAGACTTCCGTAGATTTCGGAGAGGTATTCAACGGCGAAGAAGTATTTATGAGCGGCGGTATTAAATTCGAAAACGTCGGCTGCCTCAAAAACAATCTGGAATACTTCTGCGACGTTCAGACGGGTGAATTCTACGTTTACTGTGACAAGGGGAACCCCGGCAAGGTATTCAAGGAAGTACACCTGTCTCAGGCATCAACCGGTATGGGATACGAGAGTAAAACTGAATCCGACGGACTTCCCACCATTGTTGATAATCTGGCATTCAAGCATATCGGTGAATGTGCTATCAGCACGGGCGAGGCAGAAGACCTTTTCATCAGCAACTGCAGTTTTGAATGGATCGGCGGATCTTATCAGGGCAACGACGCCCGTTTCGGCAACGCCATTCAGAACTGGGGTAACTGCGACGGCATCTTCATTAAAGACTGCTACTTCAGGGACGTTTACGATGCAGCCGTCACCACTCAGGGTGTAGCAGGCTTTATGTACAACTTCGTTGCAGAGGGCTGCGTTCTTGACGGATGCGACCTGTCCTTTGAGTTCTTCAACCACGGCTCGTACGATTTCTTCCCCGAAACCAGCGAGCTTTCCAACATATTCATCCATGACAATTACGTTATCAACAACGGCTACGGATTCTGCAGTGTTCGCGAGGACAGACGAAGTGCATTCCTTTACACCACGTACGGAGTAAAGGATACTCTGTACGAGAACATCGTATACGAAAATAACGTGAACGTTTTCACCACCGAATACTGTATATTCAGCGCAGAGATCGCTCTCGGTCAGACCGAGGGTACGATACTGAAGAACAATACCTACTACGTTGACCCCTCCGCATCATGGTACGGTCTGTTCGCATACAACATGATAAACCGCACCGGTGACACCTCAACGCTCTACCCCTTCACCTCACAGTATCTGACGTACCTTAATTACATAGGAGTTGAGACGGGAAGCACTTTCTACACCGTTAAAAATCCGACCATCCGCGGCGAGAGATAAATTTCTCACCGTGCTTGACAAAACGATACTCTTCCGCTATAATATAATGCGGCGGGTGGGACTGCCGCGTGTCGGAATGCCGAAAGGTACCGATATGAGGAAAGTCCGGGCATCATAGGGCAGGATAACGGATAACGTCCGCCGGAGGAAACTCCCGGGAAAGTGCAACAGAAATAGCCTACCTAAGCTGTGGCAACACAGACGGTACAGATGGAAAGGCGAGGTAAAAGCTCACCGGCACGGCAGGTAACTGCGTGCAAATGTAAACCCTATCCGATGCAACACCGTATGCAGAGCATTGTTTGCCCGACATTCTGCAGGTGGCTATAAGGCTTACGGTAACGTAAGTCACAGATAGATGGCAGTCACGCATCACCGCGTACAGAACCCGGCTTACAAGCCCGCCAAACATTTACGATTCCTGCCGATACGGCAGATCAAGCGAAAACCGTCGGTACTCCACCGACGGTTTTCATTATACACCGTAATTATCCTGTTTTATCAAACTCATATTTACAAAAAGCGAAAAAGATGGTAGAATAAATAAAAACCGAAAGGATAATAACGTTATGAACAGATGGTATATATCGAAAAAATGTAAAAGCATATCATGGAACTGCGACGACGTCCACGTTGAAGACTATGAAATGAGCGGCCTTAAAACATCTCTGATCGTGAGCTACGGAAAAAGACCTGACGGGAAGCTGAACCTGAACGTACACCCGGTATTCCCTACCCTCCGTCTCCGTCCCAACAATACTCATGCATCATATCAATCGGATATAGTTTACGGAGAGGGCAGCGTGCCCATGCTTCTCGTAAACGGAGGGCTCACGGAAGAATATCCCCTCAAGGTAACTCTTGACGGCACAGTTACCGTTGAATCAAAATGCGGTGACGTTCATCTGATCCACCGCCTGTTCCCCTCCACCACTCTCAGAGCCGCTTACGATATCATCACCGTAAAAAATACTGCCGCATCTCCCGTCAAAATATCAGCCGATAAGACCGGCACCGTGATCCACGAGGAGGTCAGAGGCCCCATGGGTAATATTCTCTGCGAGGTATCAACCACACTGCTTGATGAAGTTACTCTTTTCCCCGACGAAGAATTCACCTTCGCAAACTGTTTTACAGGCAGATACGCTAACGAGGAAAGAGACGTTCATCCCGACCCTGAAACAGAGCTTCAGGCAAGACTTCAGCGCATTGCTGAAATCAAAGAGCCTCTTGAGCTTGATACCGGATGTGACGTGCTTGATACGGAATTTGCCTTTGCAAAGCTTCGTGCCGGAGAGAGCGTATTCGATACCAAATGCGGTCTTATCCACTGCCCAGGCGGCGGAAGCTACTATGCCGCAATATGGTGTAACGATGAGGTTGAATATGCAGGTCCTTGGTACTCCCTCACCGGAGATAAGACCCTTCTTGAAGCGGGTATCAACGCATACCGCCTCTTAATGCCCTTCATGGGTCCGAGTTATTTCCGTATTCCCTGCTCGGTCATAGCTGAGGGTATCGACTATTGGGACGAAGCTGAAGACAGAGGGGATGCCGCAATGTTCCTGTTCGGCGCTTCTTATTTCGCCCTCACATGCGGAAATTCCGACTACGCCAAGGAGCTTCTCCCATCCATACGCTGGTGTGCGGAATACTGCCGCCGACGTACAAATGAAAAGGGAGTCATTGAGTCCGACCGCGACGAACTTGAGGGACGTTTCCCTGCGGGAGACGCTAACCTCAGTACAGCCTCCTTAGCCCTTGCAGGTTACCGCTATGCCGCAAAATTAGAGTTTGAGATAGGTGACAAAGCAACAGCGGAAGACTATCTCCGCCGCGCATCTTCCCTTGAGGAAGCAATCGAAAAGCACTTCGGCGCCACCATCCACGGATATGATACCTACCGCTACTTTGAAGGCTGTGAGGTACTCCGTTCATGGATATGTATGCCCCTTTGTGTAGGCATCGAAACCAGAAAGGATGGCACCGTTGCCGCCCTCCTCTCCGACTATATGCTGACAAAAGACGGACTTCGCACCACGGAAGAAAAAGCAACGATCTGGGACCGTTCAACTCTCTACTGTCTCCGCGGTATCTTTGCAACAGGTCTCGTTGAAACAGCTACAAGAGAGCTTCTCAAATACTCCGAGACACGCCTTCTCGGTGACCGTGTTCCCTATCCCGTAGAAGCATATCCGGAAGGAAACAAGCGTCACCTCTCCGGAGAATCCGCTCTGTACTGTAAGATATTCACAGACGGCATCCTCCGAATCGAACCGGAGAGTACCTCGTCTTTCACCATCTCCCCGTCTCTTCCCACAGGACTTGAGCACTTCTACCTCAGACACATCCGAGCATTCGGAGCTGAGTTCGACGTGCTCCTTGAAAACGACAGCTTCAGCGTAGTCAAGGACGGTAAAACCCTCGCGACGTCTGAGTACGGTAAGAGAATAACAGTACAGCTTTAACTGATTTTTACTACTAATGATAATCAAGAGTATTTAAGGAATAATATTATGCCGAGATTCTTTGTTGACAGCGCCTCCGTCATTGACGGACACGCAACGATCATGGGCGACGACGCCCATCATATTTCCCGTTCTCTCCGCATGAGACCGGGAGAAGAACTAACCCTGTGTGACGGCAAAGGCTGTGACTACCATTGCAGTATCATATCCATTTCCGACCGCGCCGTGGAATGTGAGGTAGTATCTGAAGAACAGAATTTGTCTGAACCGCCCTACCGTGCGGCGGTGTATCAGGCTCTCGCCAAGGGCGATCGCTTTGACACCGTCATACAGAAGGCAGTTGAATGCGGTGCTGTAAAGATAATCCCTGTCATGACTAAAAGGTGCACAGTAAAGCTTGACAGCTCCGACTTCCCCAAAAAATGCGCAAGATGGTGTAAGATCGCCGAGGAAGCAGCAAAGCAGTGCGGAAGAGGTATCATCCCCCAGGTCGAATACCCCATAACCTTTGATAAAATGATGGAGGAGCTTAAGACATATGACATACCTCTCTTCTGTTATGAAGCAGGTACGTACCCCATAAAGAAAGCTCTCGCCTCCGCACCCTCTCCCGAATGTGACGTCGCCATCGTCATAGGTCCCGAGGGCGGATTTGCTGCGGAAGAGGCAGAATCAGTGAGAAATTCCGGTGTGATACCCGTGTCTCTCGGCAGAAGAATACTCCGCACAGAGAGTGCTGCCCCCTTCGTCCTTGCATGTGTCTCATACGCTTTTGAGCAAATTGACGAGTAATTTACACGTTTTTTCAGCCTCAAAATCGCACTTTTATACGGTTTGATGGAAAATTCACAAAAAAAACACCCCTTTTTATAAAAAAATCCTTATTTCCCTATTGAAAAATCACAAAAAATCTTGTACAATATAGTATAGTATATACAATATAAATTTCACATGATATATTGGGAAGGAGTTATTCATGGCAAACCGTCTGTTCCAGGGAATCATCCATCAAATGAGAGATTCCATAGACCGTGTAATCGGTGTCGTTGACGACAACGGAGTCATCATTGCTTGCAGTGAGCTCGTTAAGATCGGCGAAATGAGGCAGGGAGTACGCGATGAGCTCGCATATACCGCAGATGCCATCACATCCGGAGGCTACACATACAGACCCATCGGTACAGGTACCAAGTGGGAATACATCGTATTCGTAGAGGGCGAGGACAAGCTCGCAGAAAAAATGTCCACAGTTCTCTCCGTAACCCTTTCAAACATCAAGAATCTTTACGACGAAAAGTATGACAAGGCTTCCTTCATAAAGAACATCATTCTTGACAACATTCTCCCCAGCGACATCTACATCAAGTCCAAGGAGCTTCACTTCAATTCCGAGGAGGCAAGAGTTGTTCTTCTCATCAAATTCCATTCCAAGAGTGACGTTCTCCCCTATGACATGGTTCAGAACATCTTCCCGGACAAGAGCCGTGAATATGTTATCAGCGTTACCGAGCAGGATATCGTTCTCGTTAAGGACGTAAAGCCCGGCACGGATAACCGTGAGATCGAGAAGATGGCTGAGAATATCGCAGACACACTCAACTCCGAGTTCTTCGCCAAGGTGTCCATCGGTATCGGTACTACCGTAGATAACATCAAGGATCTCGCTCGCTCCTATAAGGAGGCTCAGATCGCCCTTGAGGTAGGTAAGGTATTTGATACTGAAAAGAGCATCATCAGCTACGAAAACCTCGGCATCGGCAGACTTATCTATCAGCTTCCCACAACTCTTTGCGAAATGTTCCTTCAGGAAGTATTCAAGAACGGCTCTCTTGACAGCCTTGATCGCGAAACACTCATGACTATTCAGTGCTTCTTTGAAAACAACCTCAACGTTTCCGAAACATCGAGAAAGCTCTTCGTACACCGTAACACCCTCGTATACAGACTTGAAAAGATTCGTAAGCTCACAGGTCTTGACCTCCGTGAATTTGACCATGCTATCACCTTCAAGTTTGCCCTCATGGTTAAGAAGTATCTCACCACAAAGCCCATTAAATTCTAAATCCGGCGGTGGTGAAATGCCACATATTGAAAGCACAAAGGCGCGATGTAAGATCCTGCCTTTTGCTTTGTTTACGGTAGGTTGTCGGGTACAGTAAAATGTACGCGCCGCTTGTGGAAAAATGCAGATTATGGGAGAAACATAAAATATTATGATAGAACTCAGAAACGTAAAAAAGCATTACCCTAACGGGACTGTCGCCCTTGACGGTGTTGACCTCAAGGTCGAGGACGGTGAATTCGTATTTATCGTAGGCCGTTCCGGTGCAGGTAAAACAACAATGATGAAGCTTCTTCTCCGCGAGGAGGTTGCAAGCTCGGGAGATATCATCGTGGGTGACTATAACCTTACGAAGCTCCCCAATTATAAGGTCCCTCATTACAGACGAGAGCTTGGCGTTGTGTTCCAGGATTTCCGTCTGTTCAAGGACAAGACCGTTTATGAAAACGTGGCGTTTGCCATGCAGGTGGTAGGTACTCCCACCAAGATCATAAAGAGAAGAGTTCCCGCTATTCTCAACACAGTAAACCTCTATGAGAAGAGCAGTGCTTTTCCCAGTGAGCTCTCAGGCGGTGAACAG
>CAYYRY010000004.1:0-6005 GCA_964474245.1 uncultured Ruminococcus sp.
GGGAGCCGCACCTGTACCTGTACCGCCACCCATACCTGCGGTAACGAATACCATGTCAGCACCGGAAATAGCAGACTTGATCTCATCGAGATTTTCTTCTGCAGCTCTTGCACCGACTTCGGGGTTAGCACCTGCACCGTGACCCTTTGTGATCTTTTCTCCGATCGGAACCTTTACTGTTGCGCTGGAGTGAAGAAGGGACTGACTGTCTGTGTTGATGGAAATAAAATCAACACCGCGAACATTACTTGTAATCATGTGGTTGATTGCGTTGTTTCCGCCTCCGCCTACACCGATTACTTTTATGTTTACTCTGCTCTGGTTGTTATCGTCGAATTCAAATGGCATTTGTCTGCCTCCTTATCGAATTTTTTATTCCTGAAAAATTTTATACTTCAATATATATAATATACCATAATTTGAATTTTTGCAAGTGTTTTTTGAAAATAGTTTAGGCAAACACGCAAAAAATATCGATTTCTTCACCTGTTTCGAGAAAATATCAATGTTTATTGACACAAAAACAATTTTAGTCGTTTGTATAAGGCGTTTTATTCTTTTGACTAAATCATTCGACCTCAATAAGCTCGTCCGGAACCACCCCGGTCTTGCCGTCAATGGTAAGATCGATCTTATATTTGTCTTCCGTATCAAACATTTCGTTTTCAAGGACTTTTCCGGCGATCTTCAGCTTATATTCAAGCTCTGAAGTGTCACCGAGAATCAGCTTGAACTTCCCTTCGCAGACCATTGAAACGTCAAACGGGTCACGCAGATCTATCATGGTCAGCTTCCCTCTGATCTGTGAAGCCATTGCTATACTTAATGCCTCACGAATGCCGCGTTCTCTTTTGGCGTTGGCGAATTCCACAACCCTGCCTGCAACAGAATATGATAGTGTAGGAAGCTTCAGCTTTATGAGTCCTTCCGGAACCTCTTCCCTGGACGGAACGGTTTCAAGCACCCTGAGATTCTCTGACAGGATTTTATATTCGCCGAACACCACCGCAAAATACATTGCCTTATCTTCAATAACTGTTATGGTTACTTTATTGGGGATCTCACGGTTAACGTCAACACCGCATATATACGGACACCTCAGAGTTATGTTTTTCGCAACGGTGCTTGCTCTGAACGAATACAGATTCATCCCCGAACTGATCCCCGAAGCCTCGAGAAGCTCTTCCGCTTTGTATATTCCTTCTCCAACTACCGCTATATCGCCGACAACGAAGATAAGCTTATACACCATGAACATCATCAAAAGCACAAGGATCGTTACAGCCAAAGCGAATTTAAACCAACGGCGTCGCAGTACAGACTTTCTTCGTTCATTTGCCGCCTTTCTCGCTTCGCCGTATTTCGCCTTACCTTTTTCCGCCATTTTAGGATCTGTTTTAGGTCTGCCTCTGCCTTTTCCTTTTTTCTCAGTCTCTCCGTTATCCGACTTTTTTCTTGAGGCATACATCCTCGTCCCTTCATAGCCTCCGTGCGCGGAAACGTTTGGACCATATCCGGTACCGGAGTTGCCGTATGATCCATAACCGTTATTTTTTGTATTGTCCTGTGTCATATCGGCCCTCCTTTACTGAATGATCTTGTTTTTCTTTTATTATAATTTTACTTGGACTTTTTCTCTTCAAGTAATTTTTTTATGTCACTGTAAATAAGCCTGTTTGAGTCGGGCACGGCAAAGGCTTTTATCTTTTCGGTCATTTCAAGCCGTTCAGCTTCTCCCTCATCGGACATAAGACCTGACACTGCATCAACGAGCACACTCATGCTGTTTGCAAGCTCAGCTTCTTCAAACACGAATGCCGCACCCGCATCCGTAAGAACCTTGGCATTTTTATACTGGTGATTTTCAGTCACGTTGGGGGACGGAATAAATATGGGACACTTTCCTGCAGCCGCAAGCTCTGACACCGTCAGCGCACCTGCTCTGCACACGATAAGATCTGCTGCCGCCATCTTAAGGGGCATATCGTAAATGTACTCGACCATCTGAATATTTTCACACTTGTCAAGTCCTGCTTTTTCAAATTGACTCATGGCTTCTTCATATTCAATGGAGCCTGTTGCATGGATATGAAGCACCTCGGGATGCTTTGATGTATAAACCTTCATAACGTGGAGCATAGCCTCGTTCACCTTCTCAGCACCGAGACTTCCGCCGTAGGAAAGGATGATCCTCTTATATTTACCGTCTATCTGAAGCTTATCCCTTGCTTCAGCGGCAGAAATTCTGGTGAATCCCGATGGTATCGGGTTTCCGACCTTCATAAGCTTTCCGGGTGTATGAAGAGTTTTACCTGTGGCTTCAAAATTCATATATATCCTGTCAACCTTATCCTGAAGCATACGCACAGCCACGCCTGCTATAGCATTGGATTCGTGAAGCACGCAAGGTACACCCATCATGGATGCAGCTTTAACGACGGGCCAACAAACGTATCCTCCGGTTCCAATAACAATATCGGGCTTGAACTCACGGATCAGCTTTTTTGCCTTATAGGGAGAGGTTGCAGCAAGCCAAAATGCCTTTATATTAGAAGGAGACAGTGATCTTTTTATGCCGCGCACGTCTATATGCTTAAGCTCATAGCCTGCCGCAGGGACAAGCTTATTTTCTATTCCCCTTTTTGTACCTACGAAAATTATTTCGGAATCAGGCTCGTTTTTCTTTATGGTTTCAGCAATGGACAGCGCAGGATTAACGTGTCCACCGGTACCGCCGCCGGTCATTATAACTCTCATGGGGCTTTCCTTTCTTTTTCGTAATGTCTGTACGGTATTTTCTGTTTAGCTACAGAGACTTTTTCCTGTAATACTGCCGCGAGACGGATAGTATGATTCCCATCTCTGCCATTAGCATGATGAGTGATGATCCGCCGTATGAAAAGAACGGCAAAGATATTCCCGTATTGGGAATGATGTCGCACACCACCATCATATTGAGGAATGCCTGTACGGCTACCTGGGTAGTAATACCGAATACGGTGAGCATGGAGAACGTGTCGGGCGCCTTCATTGCAATGACGTAGCCTCTCCACATGAATGACATGAACAGGAGCACCAAAAGCAAACCTCCGACAAATCCAAGCTCCTCGCACCATATGGTATAAATAAAGTCATTATGCGCCATGGAAACGTATCCGAACTTCTGGCGGCTCTCGCCAAACCCAACTCCGAAAGGTCCTCCCGAGCCTATGGCAAGAAGCCCCTGAGTTGTCTGCCAGCCTTCCTTCAGGGGGTCTACGTCCTTTGAAATAAACGTAGTAATACGCGCAAGGGCATAGGGATTCAGCATGAGGAATCCACCTGCACCGATGACGCCCACAATAGCTGTGGTAACAGCAGACATTCTGAAATGGCATCCGCCAACGAGCATTACGGACAGACCGATGATACCGATAATGGCGGTACCTGACAGGTGACGTTCAAGAAGAACGAGCACACAAGCCACACCGATGAAAACAAACGGGAAGAACGTATTGTACTTAAAAGTGCGCCAGAATCCATCCCGTTCTTTTATCTTTTTCTGATATTTGTCGATATACCACGCAAGCATCATTACCAGCGCGACCTTCATGATCTCGGAGGGCTGGATCGAGAAGCTTCCTATGTATATCCAACGTTTTGCTTCTCCCTCCGCAGTACCGACCACAAGCACGGCAAGAAGAAGCACCACCGCTACTCCGTATGCTATGAAAACTGCGCCTTTTTTATAGAAGGTATAGGGTATAAATGTGGCAATAAGCATCAGCACTCCGCCGATACCCATAAATATTAAATGCTTCTTAAGATAGTGAAAGCTGTCGCCGAATTTGTCAAGACCCGTAGGATAGCTTGCGCTGTATACCATCAGTGCTCCGAGAGCAAGAAGTAGCACGATTATGGCAAGCATTATCTTGTCAACCCCACCTCTTACTCTTTCGACCTCTTCCTGCCATTCCTTTTCTTTCTGCGCCTGAACCAGTGCCGCCTGTTCGGGATCTTTTTTTGTCAGCGCACGTTTTTTGGGGACACTTTTATTTTTAGCGTAGGTTCTGCCTGCCCCGGTAACGTTCACACGCGAATTTTTCACCGAGGACGTACTGCTTCTGCGGGGAGCACCGCTTTCGAAATGCGTTCCGTTTTCATGAACAGCACCGTTCCTGCGGGGCATGCCGTTTTCACGAAGTGTACCGCTTCCGCGAGGACCACTGTTTACACGAGACTGTGCAGATGTGCCGTTATTATTTGTACCGTTCACACCTCTGAGGTTTGATGAGCTGCCGGTATGATCTCCGCGGGGGGGATAATTTGTTCCCTTTACCTGCGGTCTGCCCCCGGACGTTCCCCGTTGAACCGAAGTATTAGATTCGGGACGTCTGACGGCGCGAAGCCGCGGTCTGTTTGTGTTATTGTTTTCCACCTGTCATCCCTCCTCTGTTTACAATGGGATAATTTTAATTATTAAGTCCGAGCAGTGCAAGTGCACTGAGAATTACCGTTACAACGGTAAACACCATAACAATTTTATTCTCGCTCCAGCCGCACTTTTCGAAGTGATGGTGGATGGGAGCCATTTTGAAAAGTCTTTTACCGTGAGTCGCCTTGAAATACAAAACCTGAAGCATAACTGATGCGGTCTCGATTATGTATACAAGTCCGCACACTACGATGATAAGCGGATTATTCATCATAAACGCACCGCCGACCACAAGTCCGCCGAGAAAGATTGAGCCTGTGTCACCCATGAACACTCTTGCAGGGTTGAGGTTATATACAAGGAATCCTCCGCAGGCACCAATGATCACAGCACCCAGGGAAAGAAGTGAGCCTTCGGGGATACCGGTAATAAGACCTGCCGCAACGAAGAATATTCCGACAACCAGGGTAACGGATGACGCAAGTCCGTCGATTCCGTCCGTCAGATTGACGCTGTTGAGCATACCGCAGATGAGTATCATGGAGATGATATAGTAGCCTATACCCAGCTCAAGATCATAATCAACAAAGGGAATATAGATGGATGTACCCGTCTTGCATACGAGGGACATACCCAAAAGGTACAGAGCCGCCGCCACAAGCTGAAGAAGGAACTTCTGAGCAGCAGTGAGCCCTTCGTTTCTCTTATTTCTCAGCTTTGCGGAATCGTCAACACATCCGATAAGACCGCCTGCAAGACCGAGTGCAAGAGTAAAGACAAACGGAAGTGCACTTTCGTGTCCGTCCCATATCCAGAGAAATACGGAGCATATAGCACCAACGAGCATTACCGGAATGATGAAAGCAATTCCACCCATGGTTGGGGTACCTTCCTTACTCTTATGCCAACGGGGACCGATATCAAGGATCTTCTGTCCCATCTTGCGGCTTTTGAGTATGGGAATAAGTTTTTTCGAAATAATAACGGTCAGCGCAAAGGTGATGATCAGCGCCGCTACAGATAACAGCTTGTAATTCATATTTTGATCTCCATTATCTTTTCTTATTGAGTTTCTTTCTGAGACATTCTATGACACGCTCGGCATGAATAGCACGGCTTGCCTTAACGAGAAGCACGTCGCCGGGCTCGCTTATCTCAAAGATCATATTAGCCATGGTCTGAGGATCACGTGTGTCGAGACATACGAATACGTTCTCAGCTCTGATTCCCTTCTTGATCGCCGCCTCAGCAACAACGTCGCTCATCATGCCGTAGCAGAACAGCTTCGCCACCTTTGACTGAGCCGCATACTGACCGAGCTGATCATGCATAAGACGTGAGTAATCACCAAGTTCAAGCATATCACCGAGGAGAGCCATAGGTCTCATATTACGGCGCGCTGACATTGAAGAAAGCACGTCGAGGGCGGCGCGCATGGACTCGGGACTTGCATTATAGCAGTCGTCGATAACTGTCAGGTGACCGACTTCATATATACGCTGTCTCATTTCTGCGCCTTGGAAATTAAGAAGACCTCGCCTGATTGTCTCGTCGCTCATGCCGAGAATGCTGCCCACCGCATATGCAGACA
>CAYYRY010000004.1:6015-18424 GCA_964474245.1 uncultured Ruminococcus sp.
TATACATTGTGCTTTCCGAGAATGGGGAGCTCAATATTGGTAACTGCTTTATTGTCATATATCATGTCGTAGGTAATACCTTCGGCAGACGTTCTGATATTCATGGCTCTGTAATCACCGTTTCTGTTGTACACACTCATCATTTTGGTGCGTTCACCAAGCTCGCTCAGCTTTTCAAACAGAAGAGGCTCATCTGCGTTTATTAGAAGAACTCCGTTCTCCTTAAGTCCTGCACAGATCTCAAGCTTCGCACGGCATATGTTCTCTCTCGTTCCGAGGGTCGCAAGATGAGACGTACCGATATTGGTTACGATGGCAATATCCGGCTTGACTATTCTCGACATATATTCGATCTCACCAAGGTCACTCATGCCAAGCTCAATAACGGACACCTCATCATCCTCAGAAAGCTCAAGCAAAGTCAGGGGCAGACCCAACTCATTATTAAAGTTACCCTTCGTCTTGTGTGTTTTGAATTTTGCTGAGCATACTGAAGAAACAAATTCCTTGGTAGTCGTTTTACCGACGCTTCCGGTTATGGCAACGAAGATAGCCTTTGACTGATCGCGATACCACTCTGCGAAACGTCCGAGAGCAAGTATTACGTCGTCAACAACGATCGCGGCAAAATCACCGCATTCAGAAACACTTTCGGGAAGAGTAACAGTCATGGCACATATGGCGCCTCGTGAAACAGCATCGGGAATGAAATCCGCACCGTCGACTCTCGTTCCTTTTATTGCACAGAACATAGAACCGCTTTCGGCTTCATTTGATGCTGTAGTAACAGACGTTACGGGCAGATTTACATCTGCTGTACCAAAACACTTCAGTTCACCGCCGACTATGTCGCATATCTCCGCTATACTCGGAGTTCTGAGTTTTAACGTTATACCCATGATCAATAAACCACCTTTCACTATCCGTTTATATTCACCCGTGAATTCAGCTTCTGTACTTTTTCACGGCATTCCTTACAATTTCAGCTTCATCAAATGGAATCTTCCCTTTTGACGTTATTTCATATTTTTCATGTCCCTTACCCGCAAGAAGAATTATCTCCTGCGACACGGCCTCTTTTATTGCGTATTCTATCGCTTCTTTTCGGTCTGCTATTACTGTATATGGTTTTTCAAGGTCTATACCCGGAAGTATATCCCTTATGATGGACTCCGGCTTCTCGCTTCTGCTGTTATCTCCCGTGATTATTACGAAGTCCGCAAGTCTTGATGCCACCGCACCCATAAGCCGCCTCTTTGCTCTGTCGCGGTCACCGCCGCATCCGAACAGCAAGGTGATCTTTTGACCTTGTTGCCTTACTTCCCTTACAGAAACGAGCAGACTTTCCAAAGCAGCGGGTGTGTGTGCGTAATCTATGAACACTCTGAACGGCAAGTCATCCCGTCCAAGATCCACCTCTGCCATGCGTCCGTCAATGGACTTAAGCGAGCTGATGCCTTGCCTTACAGCCTCTGCATCTGCCCCGGCAGCCATAGCTGCTGCTGATGCCAGCATGGTATTATATACCGTAAAAACCCCCGGTATCGGAGACGTTTGCCTAAAAACTGCGTTTTTTGAGAAATAGATGTACTCCACACCCGAAAATCCGTTATAAATGCGCCTCAGGGCTGTGACGTCGGCGTTAATATCTTCGTGGAGACCGTAATTTGCAGAGCAGGTGATCAGCCTGGCGGATGTGACAATTGACCTTAGTTTTGCCATATACCTGTCGTCTGCATTGATAACGCATATTTTTGACAGGGAGGCAAGTCGTGCCTTCGCGGCGAAATACCTTTCAAGGTCTCCGTGAAAATCAAGATGTTCGGGCGACAGGTTGGTAAAAACACCAATGTTTACCTTTATGGGATCGATCTTAAACTGTGCCAATGCGTGAGACGATGCTTCAAATATCAGCGTATCCACGCCCTTTTGCTTCATCATGTATACGGTACCGTAAAGGTACTCAGGATCAGGCGTTGTCATCGCTCCGAATGCATCGGAAACCGATGAGCCACCGAAAGTTCCGAGTAACTCGTCGCCTGCCATACACTTCACCGTGGTGATGATACCCACCCGCTTATGTGCAGCCTTGAATATTTCGCGAAGCATAAACACGGTGGACGTCTTTCCGTTGGTACCTGTAACTGCTATAACGTTCATACCGTCCGCAGGACGTGAATACCACCTGTTCCATATCTGAGCCTCGGCAAGTCTTGTGCTTCTCACAAGCACGTGCGGAACGTCGCAAGGCAACACCTTCACGTTCTCGATCACGACCACTGCGGCACCTCTTTGAACCGCTTCGCTTATATGATCGTGACCGTCGGCGCGCTCACCCTTTATACATATAAACAATCCGCCCCTAAGGACGCTTCTTGAGTCTGATGCTATCTGGGGAATATCGCATTCAAGATCACAGTCAGACGACAAAACTTCAGTATCACGCAACAATTCGCTTAGCTTCATACCGTTCTCCATTCTGCAGACACGGAGCAGGCATAAAGGCAATTGCAGAAAATATTTTCCCGCCTTGCACGGTATCAGCCTTAACACCAACTCCGGAAGTGTTAAAATATAGCTTATGAGTATTTTAACTTCCGTGTTGATCGTTTCGTTTAGTCTGTTACGTCCATATATCTCAGCTCAAACTCTACTATAGTTCCGACTTCAACTTCAGCGCCTGCTTCGGGATACTGTTTGATGACCGTTGCAGTGGAGCCGTTTGTTGCGCCCGTAATACTTACGTTAAGTCCGCAATCAACGAGCATTCTGTTTGCGGCTTCGGCTGTCATATTCATAAGGCTCGGAACGACAACTGTACTTCTCACGTCGTTCTCTTCGCCGCAGTAAATGATAACTCTGCCGTTTTCGCTTCTCATGGTCTTGCCGCCTTCGGGGATCTGCGCGGTGATCACGTCACCGTCACCCACGATCTCACACGTAACACCGAGTCTTGTAAGCTCTTCCTTTGCAATATCGGGAGAACCGCCCACGAACTCGGGAACGGTCACTTCAAGGGTCAGAAGATCCTCAGCGGTGTACTGCTGTTCGATACCGAGATAAGGAAGCACGGTGGAAAACAGGTTTGAGATATACGGTGCCGCTACTACGCTTCCGTATACGGCTCCGTTCATGGGTTCGTCAACTATAATTATTGCTGCTATCTGCGGATCGTCCGCAGGAGCAAATGCGGCACAGGAACCGACACGGAAGGAATAGTTGCCTTCCTCGTCCTTTTTGTCCTTCTTCTCCGAGGTACCTGTCTTGGCAGCTACCTTGTAGCCCTTAACGTATGCATTCTTAGCACCGCCGTCTCCGGATACACCGTCCTCAAGTACGGCAGTAATGCTTTCGCATACGTCCGTGCTTATTACCTGACGCTTTACATCGGTCTCATAGGATTTAATTACCGTACCGTTCTCATCCACGATCTCCTTCAGGAGATGAGGTGTTATGGAATATCCTCCGTTTGCTATGGTTGATATGGCTGTAAGCTGCTGTATGGGCGTGGTCTTGAAGGTCTGACCGAAGGAATATACTGCAAGGCTTACTTTGGTAAATGCCGATTTTGAAGAAAAGATTCCCTTGGTTTCTGCGGGCAGGTCTATTCCGGTAGTTGAGGTATAACCGAATGCCTCGTAATAATCGTAGAATTTTGAAGTACCGATGAGATCCGCAACCTGCATGAGGGCGGGGTTACATGACTGTTGAAGTCCGTATCTGTAAGGAAGTGTACCGTGGCCACCGCTACTGCTGTTATAATGACAGTTGATAGGATAAGGCCAACCCTCTACCATCCAATATCCGGGGCAATTGAAAGGAGTATCGAATGTGATAAGCTTTTCTTCAAGTGCCATCGCTGTTGTCATGATCTTAAAGGTAGAACCGGGCTCATACAGCTCTGTTATAGCCTTGTTCTTCCACATTGTGAACAAAAGCTCACCGAACTTGGCTTTATATTCTTCGGATTCTTCGTTATATCCCCCGTCAATAGAGTACTTTTCGAGTGTATTCAGGGAATCCTCATCAAGCTTAGACGGTTCGTTCAGGTCGAAATTGGGATACGTTGCCATGCCGAGGACTCCGCCTGTATTGACATCCATTACGATACCCGTTACACGGTTACCCGCCATCGAATCGTAATAGGTCATCTCAAGCTGATTCTCAAGGGCACTCTGGATATACTTATCAATGGTTGTTACAATGCTGTAGCCGTTCTCCTCGGATATATAAGTCTCAAATTCAAAGGGCATATCATTGTTCTTGGCATCACTTGCCTGAACGTATTTACCGCTTTTGCCTTCAAGAAGGTTGTTGTAGTAGGACTCAAGGCCTTCTCTTCCGACGCCCTCGGAATTGGTGAATCCGATAACGTGGGATGCGAGACTGCCGTAAGGATAGTATCTCTTTGATGATTCCCTGTCGTAAATCTGGTCTGAGAAATCAAACTCAACGATAAACTCGCCTATGGTCTTGTTTACGGATTCTTCTACGTTATTTTTTATGACCTCGTATTTACGGTCGATCTTGGCTATTTTGGTCTGAATTTCGGAATACTCCACATCAAGAGTGTAGGATAAAAACGTTGCAATAAGCTCGGATGCCGAAGTTCCCGTGTAGCCTACACTTCCGTCCTCGCTTCTCCACTCATATCTGATGTCGTTTTCGAAGTTATCGTCTGAATTTTTCTTGATTATCTCATCGTTTCGCTCATTTATATGATGAGGAGAAATAATAATATTATATACCGACTTATTGGTGGCAAGAACAACGCCGTTCCTGTCGGTTATCTCTCCCCTTTCGGGGTTTACGTTTGTTTCGGTAGTAAGCTGACTGAGCACCTGTGCCTGATACTGCTCGTATTCCACAAGCTGGTACTTCACAAGTCTGCCTATTACAAGTATTCCAAGAAACGCAAATATACAAAAAGCCGCAACGAGCCTTCTGTACGTTTTTTTATCGGTTCTGTTTCTGAGAGTTTTTTTCACACCCATCTCCTACTCTCGCATCAGTGCGAAGTTCTGTCCTGTATACGTCAAACTCACCTGACGACGTATACTATATATCTATGTGTTTTTCAAGAAATATATTCCAAAAAACCAAAGCGCACCTGTAAGTGCGCCGATTTTTACAATGCCACGGCACTGTAATATTAAATTCAGTATTCTTATTTTACATAATCGAAGAAGTCATCGAATACAGATGATACAGAGGAAAGCATTCCGTTGAAGAATCCTCCGTCGGCTTCCTCAGCCTCAGCTTCTACTATAATTGAGTCACCCTCTGACAGAGATATGTACTTTTTCTGAGCAGCGCCTTCCTTGATCATATTATATTCTTCAACTGCGAGCAGTTCGATGGTATCAAGGTCATTTTTCTCTTCAAGCTGAAGTCTCAGCTTATCAGCTCGTGCATCAGCCTCACTGAGCTGCTGATTGATCTCGGCAAGCTCTGCATTTGCCTCGGATATCTGAGCAAAACTGAACACCATAGAAAGGAGAAGAACAAATGCAATGGCTACGGACAGAATAAATCTGAAGGGTATCTTCTTCTTTTCCACCTTGATCTCGTTTCTGCGGAAGGCTTCCTCCGCAAGTCTTTCAGCTTCCTTCTTTTTAGCCTTCTCAGCCTTGCGTGCTTTTTTCAGCTCCTGCTTCATTGCCATCTCGCGCATCTTTGCACGGGCAAGCTTTTCCTCGTGGATACGCTGAGCTTCTCTCATTCTTCTTGCAGCCTCTTCCTCCGCACGGATGGCTCGGCGGTAAGCCTCTGCCTGACGTCTGCGCATCTCGGCTCTCTCAGCCTCGGAAAGAGGACGTGCATTGTTGGGGCGGGAGCTCATGCGTCCGGAATTGTTGTAGTATCCGCCTGAAGCTCTGCTGTTGGCACCTGTATAGGTGTTGCTTCTGCGATTTGTGTTCTGGTATGTCATAAAGCTCCGTTCCTTTCTGAAAATTCTGTGTTTATTACGTCATCCGAGTTTGCGGACAACTCTCAGCTTTGCACTTCTTGCACGTGGATTTTCCTTTATTTCTTCATCTGAAGGTATTATAGGCTTTTTTGTAAGCACCTTAACCTTAGGCTTATTTCCGCATACACATATGGGAAACTCCGGCGGACAGGTACATCCTTCTGCGAGGGATGCCATGGTCTGCTTGGTGATCCTGTCTTCGAGTGAATGGAACGTGATGACAGCTGCTATACCGTCCGGATTCAGGCGATCGACCGCCTCCTCTATGGAAGGACGTATCACATCAAGCTCACGGTTGACCTCAATGCGGATAGCCTGAAACGTTCTCTTTGCAGGATGCTGAGCCTCTTTATATTTCGCCGCCGCAGGCATTGCAGATTTGATTATATCTGCAAGCTCCAGCGTAGTCTTTATGGGAGAGTTCGCACGTCTTTTCACTATGGCAGAAGCAATCTTATGTGCGAACTTTTCTTCGCCGTAGCTTGTGATGATCCTTCTTAGTTCCCCTTCGGAATAATTGTTGACAACGTATTCGGCATCAAGAGTTGCGCTTCTGTCCATTCTCATATCGAGAGGAGCATCGTTCATATATGAAAATCCCCTCTCCGCTTCGTCAAGCTGGTAAGAGGAAACACCAAGGTCCCACATGACACCGTCGATCTTTTCAATACCGAGAGAATCGAGTGCGGCACCTATTGAAGAAAATTCTGTTTTAACTATAGTCACCTTATCGGCATAGTCGGCAAGACGCTTTGTACAAGCCGCGATGGCATCATCGTCACGGTCAAGGCATATGAGTCTTGAGCCTTCGGGAAGTCGGGACGCTATACCCAAGGAATGTCCACCGCCGCCTGCAGTACAATCCACGTATATACCTCCGCGGGCGGGATCAAGTGCTTCCATGCACTCATCAAATAAAATGGATTTATGTTTGAATTCCATATCGAATCAGTTGTTCTTTTTAAGCTTCAAGGTTCGTATCAGAGGCCGAGTCTCGCAAGGGTTTCAGCGAAGTCTTCAGGCTCATCGCCCATGTTCAACTCGTTCCATCTTTCCTCTGACCATATCTCAGCGTACTTACCGCAACCTACGGTAATTACGTTCTTTACGATACCGGCATATTCAACCATGGTCTGGGGAAGAAGCACTCTGCCCTGAGAATCGGGCTGAACCTCAACGGCATTGGAGTAAAGATAGCGGGCAACCGCCTTCGCCTCACTTTTGGTAAGGTCGTTGAACTTTGCTGTGTAGTTCTTCCATTCCTCTTCGGAATAGACACACAGACATCTGTCGGAATCCTTGATAATAGTGATGTTTGTCCCAAGCTGTTCCTTGAGCTTAGCAGGAATTATCAGCCTGTTTTTCGAGTCTATTGAATGCGGATAATTACCCATCAGCATGGCTGATCCCTCCCTTTCGCTTCACTTTGTGGCACTTTACACCACTTTCTATATTATTATATAATATTAAGCCGTAAATAGCAAGGGTTTTACTCAAATATTTTCAGATTTTTTTCGCATATTTTATCAGATTTTTCTATTTTCCGCCAAAAACTACAGCATAATTCACCATCTCTCTTTTATATTTCCATAATTTCCTTATTTTTCCACAAAGCGATAGCTTTGAGCATTGCCTGACGTCAAGATCCCGGGTGGGGTATTTCTCTCGGAAAAGTTATATTTTCCTTGGTATTTATCCGCTGACGGTATGCAATAATCCTCATACACACCCATCAGTTTACAAAGGCTGATATTTTCCGAGATCGGTATTTTCCAAACAAAGCCGCACGAAAAAAAACACCATCTGTAATTTTCACAGATGGTGTCAATATTATTTTCGGGGGCTCAGGATAACTTCTCAAAAACGTATAACCAAGAGGAAACCGTCATTCAAGCAAAAAACGCATCTACTGCATCGCTTACAAGCTTTGGATCTGCCAGACCTCTGCTGAGCTTCATGACCTGTCCTATGAGTACTTTTTTAGCTGCAGACTTGCCGCCTCTTACATCGGAAACAGCTTTCGGACACTCTTCGACCGCTTTCTTCACAAGACCTTCTATCTGCTCCGCATCGCGGATCACAAGCATACCGTGAGACACCGCCGCCTCTCTCGGGGATATTCCCTCTTCTCCGCATATTCCAAGAAGCCTGCGGGCAGAAACGATATTCACTTCCCCGGCAAGATGCATTTCACAGCATTCCGCAAGGTGTGCGGCGCAGGGATACGGAAAGCCTGAATTCATCTTCGGTATTATTTCGGATACGAACATATTCGAAGAGATTCCGTTGCCCGTATATTCCAGTACCTCATCAAAGTAGTCTGCATACCTGACCTCACTGCAGATCAGCTCTATATGCTGTTCCGATATTCCGTAATGTCTCAGCTTATCCATCCTTTCACGTGGCAGAGGAGGTATATCGGCTTTAACTCTATCCGTATATCCTTCAGGCAACACAAGCTCGTCAAGATCAGGCTCTCTTATGTATCCGTAATCCTCACAGGTCTCCTTGTCGCGCATTCGTATGGTCACTCCAAGGTCTTCGTCGTACCTTCTTGTTTCACAAAGTACCTCTCCGCCGTTAAGGAGCAGATCCACCTGACGCTTCATCTCCACGGTTATTGTCTTACCTACGGCGGATACGGAGCCGATATTTTTGATCTCACATCTGACTCCCAAGGTCTCCGCACCCTCAGGTCTGATTGATATATTCACGTCACATCTGAGGGAGCCTTCGTTCATCAGGCAATCCGATACACCTGCAAAAAGCAGTATGCCCCTTACTGCTCTGACTGTCGCCATAGCCTCCTCCGGGGTACGTATATCAGCCTTAGTGACTATTTCGATCAGAGGAATACCGCATCTGTTGAAGTCAACCACAGTAAGATCACCTTGGCGGTGCAGACTTCCCGCATCCTCCTCCATATGTATTCTTTCAATGCGGACGGTCTTCTCTCCTTCAGGCAGGTCTATAATGACCTTACCTCCCGTACAAAGAGGCCTGTAGTACTGGGTAATCTGATATCCCTTGGGCAGATCGGGAGATACGTAATGCTTCCTGTCAAACGCAGACGTCTCCGACACGTCACATCCGAGAGCAAGTCCCGCACGTACTGCCAGCTTCACCGCCTCAGGATTAAGCTCAGGCTTCGTTCCGGCAACTCCTAAGCAAACAGGACAGCATTTTGTATTCATTTCCCCGCCGAATTCAGTAGAGCAAGCGCAAAAAGCTTTTTTCTCCGTCTTCAGTTCAACGTGCAATTCAAGGCCGATCACAGCCTCATAGCCTTTGTATTTCATAAACTACTCCAATCATCCAAAGATCATATAAGTCAATGTGGCTCATCAACATTCCTTCATAGACTTAAGCATTACTATCTCGGCTGCATAGCCGTCAAGGTCATTGGGCGTTTCAAGATAAAAGGGTAATTCACCAACGTACGGATGCTCAAGCAGACTCTTGAAAGCTTTCAGCGGGATATTTCCCTGACCTATTTTTTCGTGTCTGTCCTTCGAGGAGCCTCTGACGTTCTTGCTGTCATTCAAATGTATTACCCGAAGGCGTTCAAGTCCTACCACACGGTCAAATTCCTCTATAACGCCAATGGGATCATAGGCAATATTGTAGCCTCCGTCGTGAACGTGACAGGTGTCAAGACAGACACCCACGTGGTCTCTGACCGAAGGATCGACTCCGTCGATAATGGCGGCTATCTCTTCAAAATTCCGCCCCAGTTCCGTCCCCTTTCCCGCCATGGTCTCAAGAAGCACCGTAGTTTTCATATCACGCCACAGTATTTTCGACAGCATATCGGAAACAAACCTGATGCCCGCACCAACTCCCTGACCAACGTGACATCCGGGGTGAAAATTGTACATGGCACCGTCTATCGCCTCGAGAAGTCTGAGTTCCTTCTCCATAGCCTCTGCGGAATACTGCCGTACTGCCTCATCCTTTGAGGCAGGGTTATAAGTATACGGTGCGTGGGCAAGAGGTGCGTGCATTGCACTCTCTTTTAATATACCGCAAAGAGCCGCAACGTCGGACGGGTCAGGTTCCTTACCGTTTGAACGCCCGCGGGGATTCTTTGTAAAAAACTGAAAGGTATTGGCTCCGATTGAAACTGCACGGCGGCCCATAGCCTCATATCCGCCCTCAACGGACAGATGGCATCCTATATAAAACATTGTGCATACTCCCTTCTGTTTTGCTTAACAAATTATCACACAAGACAACAAATAATATATTTGACAAATAGCATTATTAATGGTACAATATAATATAGTGTGTGTTTATATTTTACCACATAACCTGAAACAAAGCAAGCATTCATACCCGCAAATCGGTACAATAGATGCTAAGTGCAAATTCAACACTATGGTATCGTGAAGCTATGACTTCGAAAGCTGATATAATATGACTCCGAAAAAATCACGAACTTTTTCCGTCAGAAAGATCTACAATCGAATATTGCGCGCTTTTTCTGTGCTTGATGAAGACCGTGTTACGGTGTATGCCGCACAGGCGACGCTGTTTATTATAACCTCAGTCATCCCGTTTATTATGTTGCTCTTCACCCTCAGCAAATATATCATCCCCGACAGATTCTACGACGTTATGATCTCATTTGCCGACAACATCCCGGGCGGCGGCAAGGACCTGTATATGTCCATTATAAACGAGATGATCGCAAAGCCGGGCATGGAGCTTATCTCCCTGACAGCCGTTCTTTCCTTCTGGACAGCATCAAGAGGTATAAACGCAGTACGTGCCGGTGTTGCCACGGTATATAAAACTCCAAATCACAAAAATTACTTCTACGGCATACTCGTTTCCTTTGCCTATACTGCCGTATTTATCGTGCTTATCATCGCCCTTGTAACGGTACTTCTCTTCGGAGAGCAGTTATTCAATATGCTGACCGCTTCGTTTAAGTTCTTCAAAAGCTACGAAGGGCTGTTGCGGTACAGAAACGGAGTATTCTTTATAATCCTTGCACTGTTCTTCAGCTTGCTGTACTGCACTGTAGGCAGACGCGGAAACTTCCCCGGAAAAAGGATACGCGACCACATTCCGGGTGCTTTCGTTGCATCCCTCGGCTGGCTTCTCTTCTCGTACATTTACTCTCTGTATACCCTATATTTCACGGGAGCATCATATATTTACGGAAGTCTTACAGCTATCGTGCTTCTCATATTCTGGTTATACGCCTGTATGATAATCCTTCTGTGCGGTGCGGAATTCAACAAGATGTTTGCCCTCTTCAGCAGGCGGATGAAAATGCGCTCGGATATCAATCATGAGATCAAGTCAAAAAAGGGTCCCAAGTCCTCAAAGGCTTCTAAATCATCAGGTTCCGATACGGATAAAGACACCGAAACGCAAAACAGCACGGACACAGCTCATGCTGCCGCCACTACCGACAGCAAATCCTGACCATAAAGCTCAATATTTAAATATGACCGTAAGACGGGTGTCAGCCATAAGGCTGACACCCGTCAGTTACTAATTTACGCCTTTCAAAACTCCTCAGTCACCCGAAGCTGCATTCTGTTCTCTGTCCTGACGAATCTTATCGACAGCCGCATCATGCTCAGCCTTTGTACTGCTGAATATGGTTTCCGTATCGGATGATACGAAGAAATAGTACGTTGTGTTGGTGGGATTAAGCGCAGCTAAGATCGCACTGTTGGATGGGTTTGCAATGGGTCCCGGTACGAGTCCGGGTCTCTTATAGGAGTTATATGCGGAGTTATTGTTGTCAATGTCACTTCCCGTCAGATTGGGACGTGTGCCCGTCTCATGCTGAATAACGTAAGCAATGGTTGCGTCACTTTCAAGGAAGGGGTAATTCGCGGAATTATTCAAACGGTTGTGGAATACTGAGGACACCTTACCGAAATCAGCCGCTGTACCTGCCTCCTTCTCGATGAGGGCGGCAATATTGAGAATATCGTCAACGGAATATCCAAGCTCCTCTGCTCTCTGACGGTAGCTGTCGGTGAATACCTGATTGAATCTGGTGAGCAGCTTTTTGATGACGGTAACTTCACTTGAAGCATTATAGAACTGATAGGTGTCGGGGAAAAGGTATCCGTCGAGACGGTATATTCTTCCGTCGGCATCCCAGTCCTCACCAAGCTCGTCAATGAACCAATAATCAAATTCGTAATTATTTATTACGTCAACGTATGCTTCCTTTTCACCGATACCGCTTTCTACAAAGAGGTTGATAATCTCATCCGTAGTAAATCCCTCGGGGATGGTTATCCAGGAAATACCTGACGGCGGCTTCTCACGGATGGCATAGATAAGATCGCTGTAGCTTGTTTCGGGAGAAAGAGAATACGTACCCGGGGCAAAGCTTCCCGAGAAATTTCCTTCCTTAAGCTTAAACAGCCACTCATACTTGATTATCTTATTATCGTGAAGGATCTT